>NZ_DASRTS010000030.1:0-6216 GCF_035655815.1 Lysobacter sp. | reverse complement strand
GAAGCTTGAGGAGTTTCGCTCGCACGAACGTGGGCACAGAGAAGTCTTCAGGGCAGAGCTGGAAAGAAGGGGAAGGGCTCGCTGCAAGAGCTATTGGCTATGCGGTTTTGGCGGTCTCGTCCTTGGATTGCTGACTGGCCTACTAGGACGCTCCGGCATTTCGGCAACCACGGTTGCGGTTGAAAGCGTCGTTCTTCGCCACTTGGAGAGGCAACTCGTCGAGCTTCAAGGCGTGGATGAGCCTGCCGTGTCGGCGATATCGTCCATCCTCGCCGAGGAACGCGGGCATCACGACCAGGCTGCGTCACATGTCAGTGAGAACAGTCGGCTTCGCCGGGTTCTTGAACGGCTCGTTTCGGCAGCGACCGAGTCTGTGATCTGGCTCGGCATGAAACTTTAGGCCGCGCTGCCAACGTCCGCTTCTGGCCGATAGCGGACACCGCATCGATCGGCGGTGCCAACGTTTCGCACACGCGAGGCGGATGTCCGCTTCTGGCCAGGCAACGGACTACCAGCTGAAGCCGGCACCTGCCGAAACGCTCTTTTCGCCGCCACCGAACGCCGCGCCCAGCGACAGGCTTGCCCGATTTCCGATGATGCGCTGATAGCCGGCGGCGATGGCCTCCTGGCCGCCCTGCGCGCCAATGCCGACGCCGATGCGGTTGTTGCCGGTCAATCCCGATGTGTTCATCGCCATGCCTGCATAGGCGCCACTCATCGCGGCCATCTTGTCGATGCGGCGATCCATCCGGTTGAACCGGTCGTCCACGTCCTTCTGCAGCGTGCTGAAGCTGTCTGCCAGACCGGTCATCTCGGTGAAGCGCTGGTCCGTGTACGTGTTGGCGGCCGTCAGCGTGGCCGCGTCGCCGGCGTTCGCGTACTGCTGCGCCTCGCTCAACGTCTGAACGTCGCCCGCGTCGGCGTGCGCGCGAGCCGAGCTCAGCGTCGTCGCCGTCGCGGCATCGGTATAGCCATACGCGGAGGCGAGCACGGCGGCGTTGCCGATCGCCATGTCGCTGCGGACCGCGCTTTCGCGCGTATCGGCGTAGGCATTCGCCGAGGCCAGCGTCGCGGCGTCCCCGCTGCTCATCTGCGCAACGTTGGCCGCATCGGTGCCCGCGGTGCCGGCCGCGACGTTGATGATGCGGCGTTGCGACGTGCTGGAGCCCACCGAGATCACGTTGGCGACGCCGCCATCGGTGCTTCCAGCACCCAGTGCCACCGAATTGCCGCCGTTCGCGGTGGCGTTCTGGCCGAGGGCGGTGTTGCCACTCGTACCCGCCGTGCCCGCAGTGCCGGGGTAGCCGCAGCAGCCTTCCGCGCCCGTGCCGCCGATGCCCGCAGAGGCGCCATTCCCTAGGGCGATGTTGTTGTTGCCACCGGCACCGCCCGCGCCGCCCGTGCCGCCCGCATAGCCGTCGCCAGCGTTGCCGCCCGTGCCGGCGCGGGAGTCGATGCCGATCGCGAAATTGCCCGTGCCACCGGTTCCACCCACGCCCCCGCTGCCGCCGGCGGTGCCGTTGGCGCCGTTTCCGCCGGTGCCTGCCTGGCTGTTCTCGCCGATGGCCGTATTCGCCGAGCCGCCCGCGCCTCCGGCACTGCTTGACCAACCGGAGCTGGAGGCGCCCGCCGAGCCCGGCGTGCTCGCTTCGCTACCGCTTCCGCAGGCCATGTCCTGGCCGGTGACGTTCTGGCTGCAAGGGTCGGTACCCGTGCCGCCGACGGCCTGTGCGAGTGCGGGCGCAGGGGACAGCATCAGGAGGACAGCGAACAACGGCGCGCTGGCGAAAGCCAGTCGGGAAAGGGCAGCGGAACGGGGCATGGCGATCTCCGGGCAACAGGACGCCGCGGAACATGCACAGCCGCCCCCACGGCAATGCGCGAGGATGCATCCGTCCCGCGTGTGCGGGTATCCACGAGATCAGGTAGTCGCGGCCTCCGCGCGGTAGTTCCGGTCTTCCAGGCGGACCGGGAATTCCAGCTGTAGCCGCGTGCCCGACGCGTCCGAATGGGTGCGCAGTTGCCCGCCCAAGCGGCTCGCGCGCACGCGCATGCTTACCAGTCCCGCACCGCCCGGGTCCGTCAATGCCTGCGTCGCCATGCCTTGTCCGTCATCGTCGATGCGAAGACGCAGCACGCCATCGACGCACTCCAGCCGCACATCCACGTATCGCGCGTCGCTGTGCTTGAACACGTTCGTCAGCGCTTCCTGCATCAGTCGCAACAGATCGAGGCTGCGCGCAGTGCCGAGTTCGATGCCGTCCAGGCCTTCCAGCTGCCAGCGGCTGTCGATGTCGGCCAGTTCCATCAGCCTGGCAAGCCTATGGCGCAGCGGTGCGAGCTGCGCAGCCAGGTCCGCGTGCTCGCGGGTGGTGGAATCGACCACCAGGCGCAGGTCATCGCGCATGTCCTTCAGCACGTCCACGACCTTCGCCTTGGGCATGTCGTCCGGAAATTGTTCCAACTGCGTGATGGCGCCGATGAGCGTGCCGCCGAAACCGTCGTGCAGGTCGCGGACAAGCTGCAGGCGTTCGCCGGCGCGGCTGTGCGCCAGTTCGATAGCGTGCTGGCGCGAGAGCGTGTCTGCGAGATTCGACGTCGCCGCGTCGACCTCACGTTGCAGCTCGGCATTGAAGCCTTCCATGCGGCGCATCGCGATGACGAAGCGGTACGCCAGCACGAAGCCGACGCCGATCAGGGTCAGCACCGAAGTCAAGCTGAGCAGGTAGGTATCGCCGCGAACCCAGCCGAAGTAAAGGGCGAAGTCGTAGAACGACACCAGCACCGGTGCGATGGCGCACGCCGCCATCACCATGTAGTCCACGCGGCGCACGCGCGAGGCACGGATCAGGAACCAGCCGATGGCGATGTAGAAGAACGCGCCGCCCAGCATGATCCATGGCGTTCGATGCGGCCCCATCCAGCCGGGCGCAAAGGCCGCGGCGACGAGGCCCAACGCGCACAGCGCCCCCATGAGGCGCTCCAGGCGCGGATACCGTCTTTCGCCATAGCGAAGCAGGAACATCGCGTAGCTTGCGCCGGCCGCCATGTACATTGCGGCGATGAACGCCTGCCAGGCGTCGGTGCTCGGAAATGGCCACGTGCTGGTAGCGATGAAGTTCGCGCCGTAAAGCGAGCCAGTGAGTTCCGACAAGGCGAACCAGCCGTAGACGGTCTCCTGTCGTCGCAGCAGCCACACCAGCAGGAACACGCCGCCGAGGACCACGCTCATGGCGAGGTTGATCAGCTTTATGTCGTGACGGCGGAAGCGGTCGCTTCTATATTGCGCGTGCACCACCGCCGGATCGCCGACGGTGACGGTTCCGAAACCGGGCTGGTACGCCGTCAGTCCCGATACACGCACCAGTATCGTGTTCTCGCCTGGCCGGAGCAACGGCGGGGAAAGCAGGAAGTACTGCGGCGAATTCCATGTGCGCGACAGCGGCTCCACCAGGCCTGGATCGCGTGCGACGAGGCTTCCGTTGACATACACCGCGCTGGTCATGCACACGTAGTCGATTAGCAGCGCGGTCGATCGACTGGCGTCATCCTGCCGCCAGTGCAGGCGATACCAGACCACGCCGTCGTGCTCCGGCCAGCGCGCATCCCAGTAGTCCATCAGCGTCACGGGCGTCCAGCCGGTGGCGGGCGGGGTGGTGGCGTTCCAGTCCGATCGCACCGCCTCGGCGCGATCGATCGTCAATGTCGAAGCGGTGGACGCGAGCTGGCCAAACGCGATCGCGGGCCACAGCGCGAGCAGCGCCAGAAGCGCGCGTATCAAGTCAGCAGCCCAATCGAACGCGCCTCGAACACCGCCTCGGTGCGCGAAGTCACCGCAAGCTTTCGGTAGATGTTGCGGGTATGGCTTTCGATGGTGAGCCGGGAAAGGTTGGTGGCCTGTGCGATCTCGCGGTTGCTCAGTCCACGGGCCACCATGCGCAACACTTCGCCCTCGCGGGGCGTGAGCCGGGCGTCGCCTGCCTCGGGCGCCGAAGCGGGCGCTTGCGGCAGGAGGGTTAGGATATGTCGTGCGATCACTGGATCGATGGCGGCGCCGCCACGTTGCAGGATGCGCAGGAACATCGCGAGTTCGGCGTCCTCGCTGCTCTTGAGCAGATAGCCGATCGCCCCGGCACGTATCGCCGCGAGGATGGCGCTCTCTTCCGCCCATGCTGACACGATCACCGCCTGTGTCTGCGCGGGACGGCGTTGCATCCAAGCGATGAGATCAACGCCATTGCCGTCGGGCAACTGCATGTCCACCAGGGCCAACGCGAATGGCCGCGCCGACAGGCGCGCACGCGCCGCCTCCAGGCTGGGAGCCGCCTCGATATGCGCATCCGCGCCGGCGACGTCCGACGTCAATCGCAATAGGCGCCGCTGGGCACTGGCGTCGTCCTCGACGAGCAGCACCGAAGAAAGCACTATCGACCGCGGTTCCACGATTCCCCTCGCCGGATCCCCAAACGCACGCGAGTCTAGCGTGGTTGATCGCGCTCCGATCGTGCCGGGGCGGTCCGGGTGCACGTGCCGCCTTCGTCGTCGTGACGCGGGCATCGTGTTGGCCATCCGATACCAGCCTCAGTTCGCACATTCCACTGGCCTGATAGCAATCGGCCACAGGGCCGTCGGCCATACATAGCCTCGGATCCGGTAAGTCAGACTGCAGGTGGGCCGGCCACGTCGTTGACTAGGCCGCGAGGAACGCCGTGGCGATGCTAATGTCCGCTTCCAACGCAAAACCGACACGCGTCCGTTAATCGGTTCGACCATCACGCCCATGGGGAGAGCATGCGGAAGTATCTTAAACTTTCATGGAAGCGTTTCATGTGCGTCGCTCTGCTCGTCAGTGCCGTTCCAGCGCTGTTGGTAGTAGCCGCGATCTCGAACCCGAACGCAGTCTCGTGGCCAGCCCTGCTGTTCGTGCTGGCTCTTCAAGCAGGCTCGCTTGCGTGGGCAGCCGGTGCGTGGAGACGCTTGCGTCGTGCGAGCGAATCATCGCCAATTGAAATCGCGGATGTAGAACGGATTCGCGAGATTGTGGCCGGTCCGTTCGGTCCTTTGCGCACATGGCTTCGACGGATCTGCGCCGTGGCTATCGCAATTGCTGTCCTCTGTTTGCTGGCAAGAGCGTTGGGTACGTAACTCGAAGATGACCGCTTCTGGCAACTAGCGGACATGGCGCAAGCGATCCCGACGCCCGCTCGGACTTCTGGGGTGACGACTCGATAGGACGTTATCTGACGGCCGCGATGTCGTTCGATCGCATCCTGAGCGTGCTCCGGCGCCCGAGGCTTTCCACTCCGGGCACTCCCCACCCGATAGTCCAGGCGGCCTCTACGGGCTAGCAGATGCAATCTGCAAAGCGCGACGCAATTTAACGGTCAGATGGACCTTACCCTCAAAGAGCCCAATGTGGGCAAACAAGGAGAGTTATAGCCATGAAGAGCTTGAAGAACGCGCTCGTGACGGTCGCCTTTGGCGTGCTCGTGTCCGCTGCTGGCGCAGTTGCGGCGAACTGTCCAGCTGGCTTTTACTGCGTTGACCTCTACAACGACTGCATGTCGAGCGGCCAGCATCTGGAGGCGTATTGCCGAGCGATTCGTGACGACTGCATCGCAGACGCCTGCTACATGTAAAGCTGATTGGCCCCGTCTTCTAGGAGGCGGGGCTTCTGCGTTAATGTCCGCTTTCGACCCGAAGCGGACATTATCGCCGCCGGAGGCTTGGCGTCTACGGGCGGCTCAAGGGAGCCGGAATGCAGAACTACGAGACCATCGCGGACGCGCTGACGGTTGCTAGGCAAGTCTTGGCTGGGGAGATCGATCCAAATCTCGGATGTGGCCTTATTGCGACGATCGGCCAGAAGCAAAGGTATCCGGACGAACTCGCCCTGTTCGAGTTGCTTTCACATGAGCAGTACGGACATGAGGAGCTGGGTATCACGGTCAAGTCCTGTGTGCCGGACATTCTGGAAGCATGCCGAAGCCTCCTCGCAACCCACGCCTAGTTGTAGATTGCGAAATGTCTGCTCCTGGCCGAGAGCGGACACCCGACCGATCGAAGCGGCCTGGGCGGTGCTAATGTCCGCTTCCGACCCATAGCGGACATCAGATTGAGGAGGCACATGGACCTGGGAAGCCGAATCCTCAAGGTCAACCACGCAGGCGAGTTCGGTGCCATCTCGATCTATACAGGCCAGATTGTCGTGGCGAG
>NZ_DASRTS010000029.1:0-113928 GCF_035655815.1 Lysobacter sp. | reverse complement strand
GTTCCGCCTTTAGGACCGATTTGAAGCAACTTCGTTGGCATGTCGTCAGCCATCGTACGAATCCCTTTCATTATGGAGTGTTTGGTTTCCAGCCCAGACTGGCTAAAGCCCCCTCCGCCGTTTCCTGGACCATTTCATTTTCATCTTCCAGCAACGGCAACAGGGAGTCCACCGCCCGCCGCTCGGGCACCTGTGGCCGCGGCGCCGTCGCGCAGCACGCTATCGCAGGCCGGCAAGCCGATGCGCACCCAGCCGCCGGGCGTGGGCGCCAGTGGCCAGCCGGAGCAACTCAAGGGCGTGCGTCGCAACATGGCGCGCGTGATGGCCGATGCGCACGCCAAGGTTGTTCCGACCACGCTGTGCGACGACGCCGATCTGCACGCCTGGATCGGCAAGCAGGACATCACCGCGCGCCTGGTGCGCGCGATCGTCGCCGCATGCAAGGTGGTGCCGGCGCTCAACGCGTGGTTCGATGGCGACAGCCTCACCCGCACACTGCATCCGCACGTCGACATCGGCATCGCCGTGGACACCGAGGACGGCCTCTTCGTCCCGGCACTGCGCAACGCCGACATGCTCGACGGCAACGGCGTGCGCGCCGCGATCCAGCGCCTGCGCGCGCAGGTCGAGGACCGCACCATCGCACCGAGCGAGCTCAGCGGCTACACCATCTCGCTGTCCAACTTCGGCATGTTCGCCGGCCGCTACGCGACGCCGGTGGTGGTGCCGCCGTGCGTGGCCATCGTGGGCGCGGGCAAGCTCAGCCACGACGTCGTCGCCGTGATGGGCGGCATCGAAGTGCACCGCCGCATGCCGATCTCGCTCACCTTCGACCACCGCGCCTGCACCGGCGGCGAAGCGGCGCGCTTCCTGAAGGCGCTGCTGGACGACATGGCGGCGCCGAACTGAGTCGAAGATCCGAGTCCCGGGACTCGGGACTCGGGACTCGGGAATCGGGAATCGGGAATCGGGAATCGGGAATCGGGAGTCGGGAGTCGGGAGTCGGGAGTCGGGAGTCGATGGAAGCGTCGGCGAGCCGTCGCTTCCTTGCCGTCATTCCCGCGAAGGAATCCATTGGCCCGAGCGCATTTCGTTCCCTCGTTGGTGTAGACCTCAACGGAAGCGCCCGGGAGCCGATATTTCTTCGCCGTCATTCCCGCGAAGGCGGGAATCCACGCTCGCGAGCGTCACTGCCGACGAAGGCCGCGATGTCGTCGGACACATGGATTCCGTCGTTCGCGGGAAGGACAGCACGCGGAATGCACCATCCTCACTGCACGGCCAAGGCGAGGCTACAGCGCTAACCGTCAACGTCACTGCTGACACGACCCTGTCAGCAGCTGCGGTACAACCTGCTCCCACTGCCAATCGAATGGGAGTTGTGCCATGGCGCATCGCAGCCGTCTCGCCGGTTTCATCATCGACTGCAACACGGACAACCTGGACGCCGCCGCCGACTTCTGGAGCCAGGCGCTGGGCGTGACCATCGCCGACCGCAATGCGGGCGACGACACCTGCGAATATCAGCAGTTCGGCGACACGCCGGGCGATCTGTACATCGAGGTGCAGAAGGTCTCGCATCCGTCGCGCGTGCACCTGGATATCGAGGCGGACGACATCGACGCCGAAGCCGAACGGCTGGAGAAGCTCGGCGCAAAGAAGGTCGCCTTCGTGAAGCGCTGGTGGGTGATGGAAGCGCCCACCGGGCAGCGTTTCTGCGTGGTGCGGATGAAGGATCCGGACATCCGGTCCAAGCCGAAGACGTGGGAGTGAGCGACGGCTCCCGTTTTGCGGATGTATCACCGCTCCGAAGGCTTGTGGGAGCCAGCTTGCTGGCGACAGCCAACCGCGATTGATCGCCAGCAAGCTGGCTCCTACGACAATGGCCGATACAGCGCCGTCATCCCGGCGAAGGCCGGGATCTAGGCCTCGAGCCTGGACGCACTCGACGCATTCGCTGATGCGCGATCAGCCTGGATCCCGGCCTTCGCCGGGATGACGGCAAGTGTCGAGCGACGGAACAAAGATGCGGACGCCCTTTGCGACGCCGCGAACCTCACGCGTGATGCAACGGCGTGTCGTCCACCACCACGCGATTGCGGCCCGTCGACTTGGCCTTGTACAGGGCCTGGTCGGCGCGGTCGAACACCTGCTCCGACCAGTCGCGCGTGGGCTCGCCCGCAGCCAGACCGATGGAAACGGTCAGCGAGAACGGCAGCGGTGCCAGCGCGATGCGCTGGCGGATGCGCTCGGCAACCTGCACCGCGGCTGCAAGGCGCGTCTCGGGAAGCAGGATCAGGAATTCCTCGCCGCCGTAGCGCACCGCCACGTCGTGTTCGCGGATGGACGCCGCCACCGCGTCGGCAACGGCGCGCAGCGCGCGATCTCCGAGCAGATGGCCGTGGCGGTCGTTCACTTCCTTGAAGTGGTCGACGTCCAGCAGCATCAGCGTGTAGGGCGCCTTCTGCAGCTGCAGCATGGCGTCCGGGTTCTCGCGCAGCTGCGCGAGCGCGGCGCGGTTGAGCAGACCGGTGAGCGCGTCGTGCGTTGCACTGTGCTGCAGCAGGTCGTTGCGACGCTGCAGGTCGGCGCGTGCGTCCTCCAGGCGTTGCGCGAACGCCTCGCGCTCTGACAGCAGGCGTCGCTGCTCCATGGCGTAGCGACGCAGCTCCAGCAGATGCTGGGTCTGCCGTGCCAGCACTTCCAGGCCTTCGATCTGCGCCGTCGTCAGCGTGCGCGGCTTGTTGTCCAGGACACACACCGTGCCCAGTGCCTGTCCATCCGGCGAGAGCAGCGGCACGCCGGCGTAGAAGCGCAGCGGATCGCCATCGATCTTGATTGCGGGCCGCGGCACTTCGGTCTGCGCCTGCAGGTCCTCGATCACCAGCACGCGGTCCGGTTGCTGGATGGCGCGTTCGCAGATCGCCTCGCTGCGCGCCGTCTGCCGCGCGTCCAGCCCGATCTGCGCCTTGAACCACTGGCGGTCGTGGTCGATCAGCGAGATCGCCGCCGCCGGAACGTCGCACAGCGTGACCGCCAGCCGCACGATGTCGTCGTACGCCTGCTCGGGCACGGTGTCGACCACCGCATAGGCGTCGAGTGCGGCCTGGCGGCGCGTCTCGTCGGGCGGTGGCAGGAGGGGGTATGCGGCGGACATGGAGCGGCTCGGAAGGCCGCACAGGCTAACTGCCAGCCTCGCCGAAACCTGTGATCCGCGCCACAGCTGCGCCGACGGGCGACGGACGGTTCAGCCGGTCCCGCGCCCGCCCCACCTGAACAGGGATCAGGCGCGGCGTTCCCGCGACGCCCAGATCTCCAGGCCCTGCGCGTTGAGCTCAATGTCGATGGCCAGCAGTTCGCGAACCTGCTCCGCGCCGAGCGGTGCGCCGTGTGCCCGCACGCGACCGACGTAGAGGTGCGTCAACTGCTCGACCAGCCATTCGTGCCGATCCGGCCGCTCCTGCGCCTGGCGCGCGAGGCGGACCATCTCGTCGATCTGCACCCGCAGATCATCCGCCAGGCGCCTAACGTCCCCCACCCGCCCGTAATGGGTCAGGTACATACCGTGTGGTTCGCGCGCCAGCATGGTGCGGATCGACTGCTTCAGCGGCTCGGGTTCGAACTGCACCGGCGACGTCGTGGGAATGACGAATGGCGCGCCGTCCGCATTGTCGAACTCGCGATACGACAGGCCGAAGGTGTCGCCGGTGAACCAGCACCGGCTGCGCGTATCCCACACGCACAGATGGTGTTTCGCATGACCGGGCGTGTGCACGCACAGCAGCGGACGGCCGGCCAGTTCGACCACGTCGCCGTCGGCGAGCTCACGCACGCGTTGCGCCGGCACGGGCGCGATGTCGCCGTAGCTGCGCGCGATCTCCTCCTCGCCGTAGACTGCGGTGGCACCGGCGACCAGGCGCTCCGGATCGATCATGTGCGGCGCGCCGCGTGGGTGCACGGCGAGAGTCGCGTTGGGCAACTGCCGCATCAGCGCGCCAGCGCCTCCCGCGTGATCCAGGTGCACGTGGGTGAGGATCAGCCAGTCCACGTCCTGCGGGCCCAGGCCGTGCGATGCCAGCGCATCCAGCATCGCGGGGATCGAATGCTGCGTGCCACAGTCGATGAAGGCCGCGCGGCCGTTCTCGACGATCAGGTACGCCGCATCGAAATGCGGGCGCTGGAAACCGGTGTCGATGGTGACGATGCCGTGCGCGGCGAACGCAGTGTCCATGGGAGCTCCGTGCGACCTGTTCCGCCTTGCAGTCTAGGCAAGCGCCGCGGCAACGACGATGCCGCTTTGGTCGCAAGCGGCCGTGCAGGCCGGCGGGCTCAGCGGCCCCGCCCGCGCAACCAGTGCCGCCGCACGAAAAAGGCGAGCGTCAGTACGGCCAGGAACACGCCGTAGCCCACCGCGGTGGCCAGCACCTGCTGCCACATGCGTCCGTAGATCGGATCGGCGCTGGCGTGCGACCAGTACAGGCTCAGCAGGAACGCGGTGACTGCCAGCAGCAGCGCGATGGCGTCGAACAGCTTGCGTGCGGAGTGACGCGGCTGGCGCGGAAACATCCAGTACAGCGTGCCGAGGATCGCGAACCACGGCAGGAACAGGATCAGCGCCAGGTTGAGTTCGACCAGCGGATTCATGCGTCCTCGGTGGCGAACTGCGCCAGCGCTTCGACCAGTTCGGCCAGTTCGACGCCGTCGTGCAGGTGGCCGATCAGCTCGTCGCCCAGATGCACCGCCGCGCCTTCGGCGGCATGCAGCGCGGCGCCGCCTTCCTGCTTGAGCCGGGCGACCAGTTGTCCCGCCGTGCGCGCGGATTCGTGGCCGGCGCTCTGCAGCAGCACGCGATCGCCGTCCACCAGCTTGAAGTAGAAACGCCCGTCGCTCTCGCGGTACTGCTTGAACGCCGGAAGCACGCCCTTGGTGGCCTTCTTCGAGGTAGCCGCCGGCACCTTCGACAGATCGCGCAGGCCCACGGCTTCGCGCAGCTTCGCCAGCGTCGGCCGCGCATAACGCTCGCGCAGGCGCCGCGCCCCATCACGCAGCACCGCCTCGATGTGCGAGGGCTGCGCGATCAGGGATTCGTAGCGTTCGCGCAGCGGCGACACTTCGCGGTCGATCCGTTCGAACAGCGCCTGCTTCGCCTCGCCCCACGCGATGCCATCGGCGAAGGCCTTCCGCATCCCAGCTGTTTCCTCGTTGGTGGCGAAGGCCTGGTACAGCTGGAACACGTTGGACGTGTCGGCGTCCTTGGCTTCGCCCGGCGCGCGCGAGTCGGTGACGATGGAATAGATCAGCTTCTTCAGCGCTTCCCGCGGCACGAACAGCGGAATGGTGTTGTCGTAGCTCTTGCTCATCTTGCGGCCGTCGAGGCCGGGCAGCGTGGCCACGTTCTCGTCGATCACCGCCTCTGGCAGCGCGAAGTGCTCGCCATAGAGATGGTTGAAGCGCTGGCCGAAGTCGCGCGCCATCTCGATGTGCTGGATCTGATCGCGACCCACCGGCACCTTGTTCGCGTTGAACAGCAGGATGTCGGCCGCCATCAGCACGGGATACATGAAGAGGCCCGCGCTCACGCCGGCGTCGTCGTCCTCGCCCGCCTCGCGGTTCTTGTCCACCGCGGCCTTGTAGGCATGCGCGCGGTTGAGCAGGCCCTTGCCAGCCACGCAGGTCAGGAACCACGTCAGCTCCTGCACCTCGGGCACGTCGCTCTGGCGGTAGAACCACACCTTGTCCGGCTCCAGGCCACAGGCCAGCCAGGTCGCCGCGATCTCCAGCGTCGAGCGCTGCACGCGCGCCGGATCCTGCACCTTGATCAGCGAGTGGTAGTCGGCCAGGAAATAGAAGCTCTCCACGCCCGGGTCGCGGCTGGCGGCGACGGCGGGGCGGATCGCGCCGACGTAGTTGCCCAGGTGCGGAGTGCCCGAGGTGGTGATGCCGGTGAGTACGCGGGTGAGGCTCATGGAGCGATGACGCCGGGAAAACGGCTCCACAGTGTACCCGCGCGCCCTCAACCCCGCGGCCCTACCCCGTGCGTTCAACCGGACGAGCCCTCCGGAGTTCCGCGCATGTCGCCCGTCCTGCCCCGAATTCTCGCCGTTTCGGCCCTTCTGGCTGCGCTCGGCGCGTCGTCCCCACTGGTGGCCGGAGGACGTCATCACGCCACGCCCCTGGTCGATATCGCCGCAGTCGATCGCGACACCGGCGCCTGGCTGCCGCCCACCCGGCACCGCGGCGACGACTGGATCGAAGGGCGACCGGGCCATCGCTACGGCCTGCGCCTGACCAACGTCACCGGCGGGCGCGTACTGGCGGTCGTGTCGGTGGATGGCATCAACGTGGTCACCGGCCAGACCGCCGCCACGTCGCAGACCGGCTACGTGCTGGAGCCGTGGCAGACGCTGCAGATCGATGGCTGGCGCAAGTCGCTGTCGCAGGTGGCGCAGTTCGTGTTCACCGACATCGGCGACAGCTATGCGGCACGCACGGGTCGCGCGCAGAATGTCGGCGTGATCGGCGTCGCCGTGTTCGAGGAGGCGCGTCCGTGGCGCGAACCTCCCGCGGCGATCGCCGAATCGCAGGCCGGCAAGGAGGCAGCCGTCGACGCAGCGGCACCGTCGCGCAGGGCGGTTGCCCAGGCGCAATCGATGCAATCCTCGGGAACGGGGCATGGTGCGCGCGAACATTCGTTCGCTACGCGCACGACATTCCAGCGCGCCACGACGTTGCCGGCGCAGGTGCTGCGCCTGCGTTACGACGATCGGGATGGGCTGGTGGCGCGAGGTGTGGTGAGGTCGTCGTGCTGCATGCAGGACTTCCCACATGCGTTTCCCGGCGGTTTCGCCCCCGATCCGCCGGGTGATTTCCGAAATTGAACGCTGTCCCTTGGTTGCGCGCGCCGGTAGCGGCCAGGCCGCTCCCTGCCGGCGCGCGCTCCGCTGTTGCTACGTCAGTTCAAGGTCTTCTCGAACTCACGCACTTCCTGCTGGGCGCGCTCGCGTTCCCAGCCATAACGCTCCTGCAGTTTGCCTGCGAGGTATTCGGCATTGCCTTCGGCGACGTCGAAGTCGTCATCAGTCAGGTCACCCCAGCGCGCCTGCGCGCGGCCCTTCAACTGAGTCCACTTGCCGGAAATGATGTCTTTGTTCATCCGTTGATTCCTCGTGTCGGGGAGTCGCGGCACCCGAATCGTTACCGCCGAGCCAGCTTCGCAACTCCGGCATTCGCGCGAAGTGGTCGTTGCGTTAGGCCCGGCTTGATATCGGTGAATGCAGCATTCAGCGTGCTGGCGTGAACTCGAAAAAAAAAGAAGGCCGGATTGCTCCGGCCTTCTTCCCACCACCACCCTCGCAACGCGTATCAGCACTTGCCGTCCTTGCAGTCGGTCGCGGCATCTTCGACCTTCTCGCCCGCGCCCTGCACGTCCTTGCCGGCCCCGGCAATGGTGTTGCAGGCGCTCAGGGTGCCCATCGAAAACAGTGCCAGCAAAAGCAGAGCCATCAGACGCTTCATGGAATTCTCCTCAGCTCGTTGAACCACTCGTGCCACGCTTTGTGCGTGTCGCGAATGCATCTGACGCGAGAGGCCGTGAAAGCGGGGTGGATGCTCCGGTGCGGGTTCAGCGGTGCGTCACGGTCGACGCACGGGCATTCATCGGGCGGTCAATCCAGCTGCAGCGTCGCGTCGCCGGAGAAGCTCTGGATGGTCACGTCGCCGTCACCGCGGCCGTACGTGTGGTCGAAGCTGGAACCGGGGCCGTGCTTGGGACGGATGATCTCCGCGCCGGGTGCGCGCAGGTCGCCGCTGAAACTCTCGCCGCGCACCTTGGCGGAAAGATCGCGCGGCAATGCCAGAACGAGATCGCCGCTGACGGTTTCCAGCGAGATGTTGCCGTTGTTGGCCAGTGCGGTCTGCACCCGGATGTCGCCGGAGACGGAAGATCCGGTCAGCCGGTGCAGGCGACTCTGCAGCACGCCCACGTCGATGCGTCCCGACACGGTTTCCACGTCGACCTCGCCGTCCATGCGACCACGCAGCGTGAGGTCGCCGCTGACGGTTTCCGCGCTCACGCGATTGCTGTTGATGGTGAGATGCAGGTCGCCGCTGACGCTGTCGAAGTCGGCCTCGCGCGGCGCCGCCGCGACGACGACGTCGCCGCTGACGCTCTCCACCGAAAGTTCACCCGATGCGACGCCCTCGACGTTGACGTCGGCGGACACCACGTCGATGTCGAGGTCCGCACGGATCGGCACCATCAGGCGCAGGTCGGTCGGCTCGCTCTTGTCGCTGCTGCCGAACAGGCCGATGCCGTTGCGGTTGGGATACTTCACGCGGACGTTGAGGTGTTCGCGATCGCCTTCGACTTCCAGGCGCTCCACGCCCTGGCCGAGGGTGCCTTCGATGCGGACCTCGGGACGGTCCCAGGCTTTGACCTCGACGCTGCCCTTGACGTTCTCGATCTCGATGCGCCCCCGCGGATCCAGCGGGCGCGTCTCGTTGATCGGCGTGGCGGCCAGGGCGGCGTGCATCGCCATGGTCAGGGCCAGGCCGAGTGCGAGGCGTTGGATGTGGACGCGGGTCATGGAAGTTCTCCGGAAAGCAGTCATGTCGATCGTGCGGGGCAAGCGGTTACGGATGGCAGTGGCTTCAGGCATAGGCCAGACGTTGGGCCAGGGCCAGCCGGCGAGCGTAGGTGCGGCGCAGCTGCTCCAGCAGCAGGCGCGAATTCGGGTCGTGGGCAAGCGCATCGAGGATCAGCGCGGCATTGCGGTCCAACTCATCGAACGCGGGCTGCAGTTCCGCCGGCGGCTGTGTCGCGCCGACTTCGAGCATCGCGGCCTGGTATTCGCGGGTCATGCCCTGCACTTCCAGCTGCACCAGGGTGGCGCGCGGTGTCGCGGTCGAGGAGCCGTTCACCGGCAGGTCCGCACCGCGCCAGAAACCGACCGCGCCGACCGCCAGTACCAGCGTCGCGGCCAGCGCCACCGGAGTGACCCAGCGCGCGCGTGGCGCGGTGTTGCGCGGCTGCTCCTGCAGGCGCTGCGCGATGGCCGGCCACAGGTCCTGCTGCGGCGGAACGTCGCGTCGCAACGCGCGCAACTGCCAGCGCAGGGCGTCGGGCATCTCGTCCCGGGAAATGTCGTCGTGATCGTGCGTTTTCATGCGTGTGCTCCCAACCGTTCGCGCAGCAGGTTGCGCGCGCGGTGCAATTGCGCTTTCGAACTGCCGACCGCCATGCCGAGTTCGGTGGCGATCTCCTCGTGCTTCCAGCCTTCCACGTCGTACAGCACCAGCACGGCGCGTGCGCGCGGCGGCAGGCTGGCGACGGCCCGTTCCAGGTCCATCGACAGGGCGGTGGTGTGCCCGGCGGAATCGGCACTGCCGAGCAGGTCGAACACCTCCTCGTCGCTGTCGCCGTCGTCCTGCGGCCGGCTGCGGCGGCTGCGCAGGTCCATCAGTGCGGTGTTGACCGCCAGGCGGTGCAGCCAGGTCGAGAAGGCCGATTCGAAGCGGAACGCCGGCAACGCCTGCCACGCCCGGACGAATGCCTCCTGGGTCAGGTCCTCCGCCCGTGCGCCCTGCCCGCCCACCAGCCGCGCGATGACGCCGTGGACCCGGCCGGCATGCCGGCGATACAGGGTCTCGAAGGCCCTCGTCTCGCCGCGTGCGGCCGCGGTGACCAGCGCGCGGTCGTCGCCACCGGCTTCGTCCGCGGCAGGGGCATCGGTCAGAAATTCGGTCACGGCGGTCAGCATAGTCGTTGAGATGCAGCCGGACCGTCCGCGGTTTAACGGGGCGGCGGCTGCACGCTCTCAGGCCAAAAAACAGAAAAGCCGGCGAATGCCGGCCTTTCGTGTGGTCGATGGGCGGGGCGCCTCAGTCCGCGGCCTTGTCCTCGACCTTCTGGCCGAGCTTCTGCACGTCCTTGCCCAGACCTTCCATCGTGTTGCAGGCGGTCAGGGTGGCGATCGAGAAGGCGGCAAGCAGCAGCAGTGCGATGAAGCGCTTCATGGTCTCTCCGGAGACGGTAGTCAACGATGGCGCGAAGCATCGCACGGCCGGGCGCGGGTCGCATCTGGCCAAGTTCGCGGTTCGGAGGGGTGTCAGGCGGAATTCAGCCGTCGCGGCCTGGACCCGGCTCAGTCGCGCATCAGGGTGGACTTGCCGAACAGGCTTTCGACCAGGTCCACCGCCAGGCGCGCGGTCCGATTGCGCTTGTCGATGATCGGATTGAGCTCGACGATGTCCAGCGATGCCATGCGCCCGGTGTCGGCAATCATCTCCATTACCAGCTGCGCCTCGCGGTAGCTCGGCCCGCCCGGCACGGTGGTGCCGACGCCCGGCGCGATGCTCGGGTCGAGGAAGTCCACGTCGAAGCTGACATGCAGGTGCGTGTTCTCGTCCACGCCTTCCAGCGCTTCCTCCATCACGCGCTTCATGCCGATCTCGTCGATGTAGCGCATGTCGTACACGTCCAGCCCGTACTCCTTGACCAGGCGCTTCTCGCCCTCGTCGACGGAACGGATGCCGATCTGGCGGATCTCGTCCGGCTGCAGGGCCGGCGCCTCGCCGCCCAGCCGCGTCAGCGCATCGGGGCCCAGCCCGCACAGGCAGGCCACCGGCATGCCGTGGATGTTGCCCGACGGCGTCACCTGGCTGGTGTTGAAGTCCGCGTGCGCGTCCAGCCACAGCACGCGCAACTGCCGGCCGGTCTTGCGGCAGTGGCGCGCGACAGCGGTGATCGAACCCAGGCCCAGGCAGTGGTCGCCGCCGAGCAGGATGGGCACGCGCCCCTCATCCAGTTCCGCGCCGACCGCGTCCATCACCGCGCGGTTCCATGCCACCACTTCGGCCAGATGGCGATAGCCTTCGACGGGCTTCTGCCACGGATTGCGCGGACCGTCGAGGTTGCCGCGATCGATCACGTCCACGCCACGCTTGGCCAGCGCCTCGCCGAGGCCGGCGATGCGCAGGGCCTCGGGCCCAAGCCGGGCGCCACGGTGCCCCGCACCGACGTCGGTCGGTGCGCCGATCAGCGACACCGCGGGATAACTGCGACTCATCGAATGACGTTCCTCGCCCTGGTGCGGCAGTCGGCACCGCAAAGCCGAGCCAACACTATGAATTTATTGGTATTAAAATACGCAACACGGATGTTATACCCCCAGAAATACCCCCGCATTGCGGTCGCTAGTGGCACCTGGGAACAGCAGCTCTAGTGTAGCTTCGCGCAGGTCACGCTTCGTCGCAGCGAGCCACGCGGCGCAGCCACGGAATGCTAATGACCCTCTCTAAGAACACATCGAAGCCGAAGGCGCCTCGCAGCGGCAGCGCGAAGCGCGAGCCCGCGGCGCTGCGGTCGACGAGCGGCGCCGGGTTCGAGTTCGAGGACCTAATCAGCGCCTGGCAGTTGGTGAAGGCCCTCTCGGGTGAGCAGGCTCCGGGTATCGGCCGCGTCGCCACCCAACTCCAAGCCCAAGTCTCGACCTTGGGCTGGCGAATCGACGATCTGCTGTTGACGGCGCAAGCGGCCGGCGCGCCGGAGCGGTTAGCCATCTCTGCGAAAGGGAACTTCCAGGTAAGCGCGGCCGGGCTCCCCGCTGATTTCGTCACGCGCGCCTGGGAGCAGTGGCGTGACCCACACGGGCCGTTTAACCGCGCGACAGACAGACTGGCCTTGGTGACGATCGGGACCGACAAGGCGTTCGACCCGTCGTGGCGCGAGGTGAAAAACGCATGCAGCGGTACGGACACGGCGCTCGCGTTGAGCCGCATCCGCAGCAATAGGAGGCAGTCGCGCGTCTTCGACAGCGTCCAGAAACCCGGTAGCGCGTCCGACGAAGAGACCATCGAGCTCATTCGCCGCCTGCATGTGCTGCCCACCGACTTTCAGTTCGCGCACTCCGACACCGAGTCCCAGGCTATCGCGCAATGCCGCCGCTTGCTCGCGTTTAGCCGTGAGGACGAAGCGCAGTCGCTCTGGAAGGAGCTCATCAACGTCGCGAAGGAGGTGCGCCTTCGCAGTGGGACCATCACCGTCCCGGACCTGTTGTCCTTGCTCCGGCGCCAGTTCGGCCTTCGCCATCACCCGGACTTTGAGGGTGATTGGGAGACGCTCTCCAAGATCACTACGGACCACAAGGCGCGGATAGAAACCGAGCTGCCTTCAGGCTATGCCGTGCCCCGTACGGCGGAGAAGGCGTCGCTCCAGACGGCGGTCGCCGACAACCCGGTCACGGTGGTCTTCGGGGAGTCGGGCTCGGGCAAGTCGGCACTGGTCAAGTCGGTGTTGAACGACACGTACCCATCTTGGAGCCAGGTGTGGTTCGGTCCGGAAGAGCTGAAGAGTGCGCTCAGCGCGGCGCGGCGCAGCGCCCTTCCCCTGACGCACGAACTTTCGCTTGTGCTGAACGCCACGGTGAAACCGCAGAACGTGCTGGTCATCGACTCTGCGGAACGCATCGAGGCCGGCGAGTTCGTCGTCATCCGCCAGCTGCTTCAAGCCATCCTGCCGAATGACGGCGAAGAGACCGAGGGTGCGTGGCGGGTCGTCATCGTCACGCAGACGCAGGGTTGGGTCGAAGGCGAAGAAACGATACTCGGCGGGCGGAAAGCGCATCTGGTCGAGGTCGAGGCACTCAAGAGCGATGCTGTGAAGTTGGCGCTTCTGCCGTCGCCCACCTTGGGCTGGTTGGGCGCCCATGACGACACCATCGCCGCGCTAACGAACCTGCGGACACTGGCGTGGGTCATTAAGGCTGGCGCGGCGCTGGGGTCGAACGCCGGTGGACTGGCGTCTCACACCGCTATCGCCGACCGCCTGTGGAAGTACTGGACGAAGGACCGCGCTGACGTGCAGGCGCTGATGATGCGCCTCGCCCAGCGAGAAGCATCGTTCGAGCGCAGCTTCGCGCTGACCGACATGGAGGCGGCGGACACAGCGACGTTCACGCGACGGCCCGAGGAGCTTCCGTTGCGCGTGAACGAGAGGACCAACCGCATCGAGTTCGAGCACGATCTCGCGGCGGATTGGGCGCGCTTCCAGTTCCTAAAACAGATTTGGACGGACACACCGCGGTGGGCCGCTCTGGCGGGCAATCCGCTCTGGACGAACGCGCTCCGGATGCTGGGCCAGTTTCTGCTACGACAGCCGGCCGAGACCGGCACGGCCTGGGACGTCGCCTTCAGGGCCGCGGAGGCCGCGAAGAACGAGCTGGCGGGCGATATCCTCCTTGATGCGCTTTGCTTGGACCCCGACGCCGAACGCTTCCTGACCGAGCGCGTCGACCTCCTGCTCGACAACGGCGCGAAACACTTCACGCGGCTGCTGCTGCGCTTCCACCACATCGCGACGGTGCCGACCGGCGGCGGAATGGGACTGAGCGCGGCGGTCGGCTTGTACGTGGAGGCGCAGTACCGCTCGATTGTCTTTGGCCGGTGGCCGCCCGTTCTCCGCTTCCTTATCGCACAGCGGGAGCGACTAGCTGGGCTGGTTTCGTCCGCTCTAGCGAAGGTCATCGAGACTTGGCTGGCGAAGACACCGCGCGCGCTGAGCAGCGGCAATCTGATGCCTTTCCGCCTTGAGATGGCGGAGATGGCACTCGCCATGGCTCGGACCGTGCAGGTCGAGAAGGGCCACGGCGTGATGTACCTGACGCGCGAGCCGTTGCTGTACACCGCACCACTGGCTGGCGCGGCCGACCTGCCGACCGAGGTCGGGAACTGGGCACTCGAACTCGCGGGACGCCGAGAGATTGACGCTGACGTCAAACGGCGCATCGCCGAGGTTCAACTACAGAAGGCGAACGCGCACACCGAGCTTCTGAAGACCAATGCCGAATACAAGGCACGGCACGAACGGAAGCAGATGGCTCGCTCCCTCGGGTCGTTCCGCGAGCGCTTGCCGCCTTGGCCGCTGGGGGCAAGCGACAAGGTCGACATGGATTTTCGGATCGCCTGCATCAAAGAAAACGGCATCCATTCTCTGATGGGTGCGCAGCCTGAGCTGGCCGCCGAAGTCTTGCTCGCGCTCATCATCGAAGACCAGCCAGAACGGGAGTATGGGTCCGACCGGTTCGAAATGGACCTCGGCCTTGAATACCCCGAGGATGCGTACCCGACGGCCTTCTGGAAGAGCCCGTTCTTCCTCTTCTTCCAGCTGGCCCCGGAAACGGCGCTCACCTCGCTCATCGCGCTGGTGAACTTCTGCACGGAGCGCTGGGTCGCCGAGGTCATGAAACGTGGCACCGGTGAGGCTCCCGCGGTGACACTCCAATTCGCGGACGGGTCGCATAAGACCTTCCCCGGTTGGTGGCAGGTTTTTGGCTGGCCGCAGTGCAATGACTTGCGCAACGGAAACCTGTTCTGCGCGCTCGATGCGCTGGAGCGCTGGCTAACGCTGCGACTCGACGCGGATGAGGACATAGCCGCTGATATCGCGAGGATACTCCGGGACGGGAACTCCGCGGCGCTCGTCAGCGTGCTCCTGAACGTCGCCAAGTACCGACCGTCGTTGTTGACGGGGCCCCTCGCTTCTCTGCTGACGTTCCCGAACCTGTTCTATTGGGACAGCGTGCGCGTGAAGCAGGTTGGCAATAACTTCATCGGTTGGAGCTGGCTGCAGGGTGGCCAGGCGATGTTTGACTTCGCCCGTGATTGGACCCTAGCGCCCCATCGCCAGCAGAAGTTCCTCGATGTCGTTGTCGAACTCCTGTTGGCCGACGACGACGTTGCGCGGCGTCTTCAAGCGCTGCTGCCGACATGGGCGCTGCCTGAAGATCCGAAGGAGGCGCTGGAGTTCAAGCTGCTCTTCGCCGCGCTCGACGAAGCCAACTATCCAACCGTCACCGACCCGGCGACGGGCGCGGAAACCAGGGGTTTCGTCTGTCCTGACGAGCTGAGCCTCGAGGTGCAGTCGTGGCAAGCCAATAGCGCGCCCACCCTCACATACCTTCTCGTGCCGGACCGATGCGAGCAGCGGCTTCAGGGTGGTCAACCGCTTGCCGACGATGAGGCCGCGTATCTCTTCAATCTACTCCAGGAGTGTGAGGCCGGAGCGGAAGGCGAAGATGAGGACACGAAATCGAAATGCCGTTTCGCTGCGGCGGGCACGCTCGTCGCATTGGGAGGCGCTTGGCTCGCTCAGAACCCCGAAGCGCAGAAGCACGCGCTCGAAGTGGTGCGCGCCGGTGTGGCAGCGGTCACGTCGACAGGAGAAGAAATTCGCGGACGGCACATGGGGAGCCTCCGCGACGAGCTGAAGTTCGTCGCCTACGCGGTCATGCACCTGTGGCTCGCCGATGGAGATGGCGTTCAGGAATGGGAGACCGCCGTCCTGCGTCTTCTGACGAGCGGCGACACGCGAGCAACCGCCGTTGTGGTCGGCGTCGCCTACGCCAATCGAGAGGAGCTTGGCACCGCGTGGTGGCGGCTGCTCCGGGCCGGGCTGTTCTGGTCGGGCCTCATCCTGCTCGCTCCGCACCACGGCGATGGCGACGACGCAGAGCGCGCCTGGAAGGCGTGGCTCGCACGGCTGCGGCGCTTCCCGCTCCGTGGACCGAATGCGACGCCGGATGACCTCGACTTCAAGCGTGTCGTCGCGGGCCGAAAACGATTGGACTTCCAGCGCCGGATGCGGCTCTACAATGCAGGCGACCAGCTTTGGCGCGGAAAGCCAGAGCGCGAACGGGCCGGTTCGCTAGACGGTCACTTCCTCGAAGTCCTGTTCAACTGGCTCATCCATGGCGATGGCACCGGCGACCGCGACCTCGACACGCGCTTGGCGCTGCGCATCTGGGACTACGACGCCACGCGCGCCAAGGCGCGCGAGAAGAATGACTACGGCGAGTACGGCTTGCCGAGCCAGAGCCTCGGCTACGACATCCTCCTGAAGCTCGGAGCCTTGGTGATCACGGCGCGCAAAGGGGAAGAGCGAGCGGTTTGGGAACCTGTTCTCTCCCACGGACCGGCCGCGCACTACGCGCTGCAACACTTCATTCGCGGATTGTTCCTGCGTCTCGGGAAAGGTGACGACCCGGTTGCATTCGAGCGCGTCTGGCGGGCAGTGGCGGAGTACGGCCTCGCCGCCGATTGGTCTCAACCCGGCCTCTGGTTCTACGGCGAGCGCTTGATTTGCGACTTGCTTGGCTTCGGCAACGAGGATGCATTGACCCGGCTGAACGAGGGTGCGGCTCTGCGGATGAAAGATGTCTACGAACGCTGGGCCTCCACGCACTTGGGTCACGACGAAGAATGCATCACACGCTTCTGTCATTTCCTGGCGACGAACTTCGGAGCCCCGCTTCGCCTTGACGGCCTTCGCTGGCTCGCCGCCATGTTGAGGGGAAGTGAGACGCCCAACCGCTGGTACCGCGAGAGTACGGGCGATGCATTGGTGGAGCTGGTGGCCACGGTGTTGAGTTTCGACACGCAAGCCCTGTCGCACGATGCTCAGGCGCGGCAGGCGCTTATCGAGATAGCCGCTGCCCTCGCAGCCAAGAACCTCCCGACCGCCCTGGCTCTCCAAGAGCGCATTAAGCGGCTGCGATGAGGGGTCGAGAGCAGACGTCAATCGGTCGGCGTAGCGAAATTTCGTTTGCCACCCCAATCCCGATTGCTGCGATTGGCCGGTAGTGGTCGTGACCACAACGATGGAGTGGCGCCAAAGTCTGCTCCTCTGTGGACGTCGCACGCCCATGCCTTAGGTGACGCCTACTGCCTTGATGGTCACGCGCCAGGGGGTAATTCGAGAATTAGCGCACTTTGCTGCGCCGAGGTCACGTCGATCGCCGCCGCTTCCTCGAAGGTAAACAAGGAAAGATGGAGCGGCAACGAGAGCGAGTCAGGATCAATCGCTTGTCGAATTATGTCGGCCTGAAAATCAGTCTCGCAGAAGATCATCAGATCGATGTCCGACGCATTAGGCTCGTCCCGGTTGACTGAGCCGAACAGATGCCATTCCGTGCCACTGACAATCGGGCCAAGCGATACGGCAAGTTCCGTCAGACTTGCAATGACACGAGAACGAATCACTTCCCGAGACGCTGCATCAGCTCGCCAAACGTCAGCGCCTCAGCGCCCATCGATTCCGCAGCTGCCGCCGCCTGATGGGTTATCGCCCCATGACTGGAGGACTTTACCACCACATCAAAGTGGCCGACGCGAGCTCGGGCATTGCGCACATCTTCAGCGCTCAGGTTGTACGCGCCGACCACAGCGACGGTGACACTGGGTCCAATCCGACGGTCCGCTCGAAAGACGGAGTCGTAGACGTACGAAACGGCTGATACGTTCTTGTGTTGCTCCATGGCGTTTATGAAAAAACCCATGTTCTTGTCGCGGAAGGACTCAGCAGCCTTCGTGTATGCCGCGCGGTCTATGTCACCCATGGTGCCAAACGCTGCAGGCACGGAATGGAGAAAGTCAATTGCAGCCCCACTCCACAACGTCTTCGAAGGAACGTTAATCACTAGTTGAGGCTTGTTGGCGCCGCCAAATAGAGGCTGCACTTGCGAAACTTGAACAATGTCTTGGACGCCCAATACTGCGACCGAGAAGGTGTAATCGTCCGTCCCGACAACCAATAGGCCCTCTGGAGTGCGCCCTACAACCTTCACTCCATGCCGGTCTGCTGCAAGCCTGTCAGCCACCCAAGTAGTCACATTGCCCATGTATCAAACGTCCAAAATGTTAGATAGCTCGCCGGGGAAGCGGGAAGCATCCTGCCTACTCCCCTCGATGTGGAATGCCTCAAGGTCGTCAATGTGTTGGCGGAATCGCTCAACAGTTGCCCATTCGCCATCGCGAAGTAGATGACGGTTGGCGTCGAGAACTGCAAGTACTCGACGATTGGCGGGCAAGATGCGCGTGAGCATCTTCCGCTTCCACTGTTCTGCAGCACCGCTCTCAGGATTGAGAGCGGCTTCTATGTGAGGCCCATACTGTTGGAAAATTGCGAAGTTCTGCGCGAGGAGGGGCTCAATAACCTGGCGGGCAGCCGCGCGGTCGTCGAACCGAACCGCACCGAAGAGCCCCCGGAGCTTATTCGCGTGCTCGCGCTTCCATCCGAGCATCATCGAGTCGGGGAAGGCATCTGGTGCCTTGTCCACCTTGGTGTGACAGTTTGCACAGAGAACGACCAAGTTCTCGAACGCACCGCGCTCGGCTTTGCTCAGCTGAGGATTGGATCTCGGGCCGCCGTCGTTCGCGGCAAAAACATGTGCCATCTCGGCGATGTGAAATGACTCGCCTCCCGCGTCGACGAAGAGCTCATTTGCACAGCCAGGATTCTGACAATACCCGGCAGAAGCGGCGAACAGTCGGCGCTGGGTGTGTGCATCAGGCGACGCGGCGCCCCTGGAGCAGGCCATCGTGCATCCTATTTGGTCATGTCCTTGGCATTCTAGCGTCCCAAGGCTCCGACCTCCTCCCCCTCGGATTGCTCACCGCACGCAGCGGGCCGTCGCGCTCCGCTTGGTAGATTCTTAGAAGGAGCCCGATGGTCGGGGCGCAAGAACAGATGAAAGTGCCAGTTTAGGACCGATGGCCGGGGTACTCCGCCCCGATAGGCGGGGCGATATCATGTTTCCTTGACCCGATGGTCGGGGCAGTGCGGCCCGATGGTTGGGGTGGGCCTCGCGTTTTCCGCCGGCATGCGGAAGCCTCGGCCCGACCCCAACCTAGTGAGATAGCCTTGGGCTGCTTCCGGCTTGAAGGTCGCAGTCCGGAGCGGCTGCCGGGTTGTCATGTCCGGTTCCGATCAAAGCAGACGCTCGCGAAGTTCAGCACGGGCTTTACTGGGTGGTGACAGCGCGCGACCCTAGCGCCCGAAGAGCCCGCGCAACCAGTTCTTAAACGAACGGCCCCGCTGCCAGCGCATAAGAGCGCGGAAGTGCACTTCGCGGGACGAACTTGCCGGCGGTACGTAGCCGGCCGCCTGCAATCGCCGCGCGTCCTTCTTGATCCGCTGCCACTCGCCTTTCGATTTCAGGCCACCCACTCCGTTCATCCGTTCTGCCACTCCCGCGTAGGTACTCGCGAGGACCGTGTCGAGATCGCCACAGTCAAGGTGAGCACTACTGTTAATGGGAGCGAGATCGTCAGACTCATTCATCCAAGAGCCATGATCCTCATGCCTTCTGCGGAGATGCCAAGCGAGCATGTCGGCAGCCTGAAGTGGAGCAAATGTTTTGTCGTCCTCATATCTTGGCTTGCGCGCGATGAGTGCGCGTGCTTCTTCGGGGACGCTTTCCGCCATGGTCCCCAAGAACAGATCAACCTCATCCTCGATTTCTGCCTGAGTGTCGAAGATGAACTCAATCTTGTTTGGATACTTCTGGCTGGCGACGAATCGACTAACGGAGGAAACTATGCCGAACGTGCAGGAAAGATGTGCATTCCCCAGACCCCGTGGAGCGATCGCCCTGAACCCCTCCCAATCAGCGGAGCGGCTCATGGAGTTATGAAACGACATTGGCTCGAAGTAATCGATGACCGCCTTCAGACGAGCTAGCTTTTCCCTGACCTCCGCTTGTGTCCAGCCATCGAATTCCCCATCCCGGCTGTTTGCCTCGCGCATTTTGAGGTAGCTGATGGGTTTTTCGGCCCTCAACTCAGCCGCCCAAGCGTCGGAGAACAACGCCCAGTTATCGGCGGTAGATATAAAGCCGGCCATGAACAACCTTCGGTCGCCCTTGTCGCTACCCGAGTCATCGGTAACTGCCTGGAGGAATGTAGACGGCTTCTGTTCTCGCATCCCTAAAGGGTAGCCGTTGACCGGGTGAAATGGGGCGTAGCGACGATTTCGCGGCGAGGCAACAGGTGAAGGTCCGCTTCTGGCCCCGGGTGATGACACCTTTCCGCGAGCCGGAACGACCACTCGCGTGCGACTGAGGGCAGAAAAGTAACCTGCAGGCGTCTTGATTGCAGGGTTGTTGATGGGAAACTCGGTTCCGCACGCTGACCAATGGGAGAGGCAGATGAGTGTCGACGAAGCACCGACCATCTCTGCCCTTAGCTACGAAGGGTTGACCGCCGTCACCGCCGATGGAAGGCCAGCAACATTTGCGCTTCTGGACGAGCACGGACACGTCATTGCCGCAGGCATGCATGTTGCCGAAGCCGCGTGGACGACCTCGATCCAAGCTTACCGCGAGTTCTTGATGGGTCGCGGTCACCTGCGAGTCTTCACGAAGGCCGAAGTGCTTCGAGGGATGGGTGACCTCGAATCGGATTAGGATCGTGTTTTCCCGGCGGCGAGGCGAATCACCATCCTCGCCTTTGAGCTGGCAGTGTCCATCCTCGTGTCAGCGCCGGGTGCGCTTCAACCGGCTTCGCAGGGGTGTGGCTCGCCACGCGCAGCACACAGCCGCGCTCCGCTTGGTAGATTCTTAGAAGGAGCCCGATGGTCGGGGCACAAGATCAGCCGAAAGTGCTGTTCTAGGGCCGATAGTCGGGGCACTTCACCCCGATGGACGGGGCGACATTCCGATTCCTTGACCCGCTGGTTGGGGCAGTGCGCCCCGATGATCGGGGTGGCTTCGTGTTTTAGGCCGCCGTTTGCAGCGCGGCACGACGCCAAAGGTTCGACGGCACCGGGTTAGCCCGCACCTCGAGTTTCCCGCCGCACTCATCGATGCCCAGCCACGTGAACGCGTACAGCGTCGCGCAGTGCAAGCCGCCTTGGCGTGTCTGCTCGATGAGTCCTGCTTCCAGCAACTCACGCAACGCGCGCTGCAGTGTGTCCTTCGATTTCCACCCACGCCCTTTCATCCACGACCAGGGCGCCGCGAGGTCGCCATTGTTGTTGCCCCGGTACTGCGCGCCCAGGTCGAACAGCAAGGCCCGCGACTTGAAGGACAGCCCGCAGTAAGCGGGGCTGTCCAGGACGGCGACGTCGATACGGAAGAACCACCCGGTATTGCGCCGGGATTTGAAGCGCTCCCGCGAGCGGCGGCTGGGGGCAGACATTAGCCACCCCCTTCCACTGCGACAGAGAACGCCATCAGCCGCTGCTCCGCGGCATCCAGAAGGTCCGCGGCTTCGACGATGCTATGCAGAGGGGCATCCGTTGCCAAGGCGTAAACGCCCAACTGCGATTGCGCCGCGTTGATTGCCACGCGGGCCAGGAACAGCGCCGACAGCTGCATGTGGCGATGCTCTGCGCCGCTGTCGCCCACGGTGTCAACACACTCATAAGCCCAGCGCCCGCCAGCGTTGGTGCTCTCTTCGGCGCCGTTCATGCCGCGGCCTTTGCGTCGCGTGCCGCGATGCGCGAGGTAATCCAGCGGTCAATCTCCCGGCTGTCCCAGGCGCTCGCCCGCTCGCCGAGCTTCACCGGCTGAGGGAAGTCACCAGCGGCGATACGCCGGTAGATTTCGGAACGGGAGAAGCCGGTGCGAGCGCGGACGCGCGGCAGGCGTTCGAGGATCAATGCGCCCGTTTCGGGCGCGGTGGTGTCGCAGGTCATTCATTGAAGGTCCGTCCCGGCTCAGGATGTCCAGGCGGACGCCATTACGTGGCAGAAGCCATTTTCTAGTAATGGCACCTAAGTCTGCTGCTGGGGAGTTTCACTCCACTGAAGATTCTCGCCCCATTCCCCATTTTGATTCAGCTTCGCGGTGGGCGCGCAACCGATCCAAGTACGTGGGGTCGCCCTTCTGTTCGTAATACTGAACCATAAAGTCGATCTCCTCCTGCGACATCGGGATCGGCTCCGGCTTGTAGAAGGGGGCTAACTTACTCAGCGCAGCCTCATCTAGATCGCTTACGTCGAAGTACTCCGATGTGAGCGCCAGCACAGCGGCACGACAGGGAGATCGGAACTCAACGCAGAATTTCCGGTTCAATGATCGAATGAAGTACAAACGATCTGCGTTCTTGTCATTGGGCTTCTTCAGCAATGTATCGGACTCAGCAAACCGCTCCGCCCCAGAAATCAGGGCTTCAAAGACCATGTCTAGCTTATGCATTAGCAGGTGATACACCGCGAAACGACACCGATGAGCCGTGTCCTCGTCCATGGGAACTCCAGCTTCAGACAAGTTTTCTTCTTCGCTGAGCTGCACCTCTAACGCCAAGCGATCAAGAAAGGGCTGGAATGGCCATCGCATTCCGCCTTTGTGCTGAAAGACCCCCAGTGAGGCTGAAAGCTTGCTCGCGCTGTCAACGATATCCTTTGCGATGCGTCGCCTCTCGCTGTTCGTCATTGTTTCTGCGATATCGGGCTCAGCCAAAGACGAGGCAACTGCGCCGATGATCCAGCTATCTAGCGGCAGTCGCTCTATCTCAAACGGCTTAACCCTTCTCTTGTCTTGCAGCATTGCAACCACAGCGGCGAGCGCGCCCGATGCAGCTAGCTTCGCAAGTTGTGGGTCACCCAAGCGCATCTCCAGATCCCGCTCGTACCGTTGCTCGTCCGATTCCATGTCCGTTGCTCGCTGAAGAATTTTCGCTGGCCGGGTTTTTCACTAAAACCCACCCTGTCCGGATCCACGCAGGTTGTCCGGTAAGTGACAGTAGTGTCTCGTGCTAACCATTCCCGCTAACGGGAAGGTTTCTGGGTTCCCGCCGCCGCTCGATTGATCGGAATCACTTTCGCACCGACCCGCAGCAGGTCCAAGTAGTCGGCCCACGCCTGCATCATCTTCACGCGCTCGGCCATGTATTGGGCTCGGTTGTAGGCGGCGCGGACCTTGTTTCGCTCTGCATGGGCTAACTGGCGCTCGATCACGTCCGGCAGCCAGCCAAGCTCGTTTAAGCGCGTGCTAGCCATCGCGCGGAAACCGTGGCCAGTCATGGTGACTTTGTCATACCCCAGGGACCGCAGCGCGGCATTGACCGTGTTTTCGCTCATTGGAGCCGCCGCGGTGCGCAGACTGGGGAACACGTAGCGCCCCCGTCCGGTCAAGGGTTTCAGCTCCTGCAGGATTGCCAGGGCCTGCGATGAAAGCGGGACCACGTGCTCCTCCCTCATCTTCATCCGTTGCGCAGGGATTCGCCATTGCGCGGCGTCCAGGTCCAACTCGGCCCACTCCATCGCCCGCAGCTCGCCAGGGCGCACGAATAGTAGAGGCGCAATCCGTAGTGCACAGCGAGTGACAAGCTGGCCGCCGTAGCCGTCCAACGCCCGCAGGAGGGCGCCGACTTTGCTCGGGTCCGTAATCGCAGCGCGCGATGTGCGCACAATGGGGGCCAGCGCCCCGCGTAGATCGGCGGAGGGGTCACGCTTAGCCAACCCATGGGCGATGGCGTAACGGAACACCTGCCCGCATTTCTCCTTAGTCCGATGCGCGGTTTCGTGCGCGCCTCGGGCTTCGATGCGCTTGAGCGCGGTCAACAGCTCGGGGGGCTCAATCTCAGCAACGGGCCGCGATCCCAGCCACGGCAGCACTTGATCGAGTAGCCATTGCGACTTGGCGAACGTGGCGGGAGCAAGTTTCCTCTTCTGAGTCGCCATCCATGCGTCCGCGACTGCCAGAAAGCTGTTGGCGGCGGCGACGCGAGCCGCAACCTTGTTCGCCCGCTTCAGGGCACCCGGATCTTTGCCGTCACGGATCGCCTCGCGCGCTGCATCGCGCTTCCGCCGCGCCTCGGCCAGCGATACCTCAGGGTAAACACCGAATGACAGCAGCCTCTCCTTGCCGCCGTAGCGGTATTTCATTTGCCAGTAGCGCGCGCCGCTTTCCTTGGTCAGCAGGAACAAGCCGCCGCCGTCAAACAACTTCCCAGGTTTGCTTGCCTTGATCGCCGCAGCGGTCAGCGTTCCCGTGTTCGCCGCCACGTCCGTTATCCCGCCCCTTTTTACCCCCAGAGGGGCCTGTTACCCCCAACGTTACCCCCGCGCCTCACAGGCTGCAACGGGACCACACGGGACGTTAGGCAACAAAAAACCCCGCAAATTGCGGGGCTTTGTGATGATTCCGAGCTGTCTTGAGATCGCCTGAAACCATCCTTTGGTGCCGGCAGTCAGAATCGAACTGACGACCTACCGCTTACAAGGCGGTTGCTCTACCAACTGAGCTATGCCGGCGGGAGGGACATTCTAGCCTGCGCGGCGGATCGCGCCATGTCAGCGGATGCGGGCGCAGTCCAGCGGCCGGGCCGGCGCGAGCACCGCGGCCTGCGCGCGTGCCGGATCGAAGTTGTCGTTGGCGACCAGATCCAGCCAGACCGTGGTGCGGCCGTCGCCCAGTGGTTCGGCACGCGCGGCGAAGCCGGCGGCGGTGAGGGTCTGCGCGCGACGCCGTGCCGAGTCCTCGTTACGGTAGCGGCCCAGCGCGATGGAGTTGGCTTCGCCACCCTGGCGCACCACGAAGAAATCGTTGAAGCCGGCCGCGGCGATGCGCTGCGCCGTGGCCTGCGCTTCCTCGAGCGTGGCGGCCGCGGGCAGGTATACGCGCCAGCCGCGCGCCGAGCCGGTGGACTGCTCGCGCGGCACCACCTTGGTGGACACGGCCAGCAGCAGGTCGCGCGCGTTCGCGGCTGCCGACGCATCGTTGAACGGCCCCACGCTGAAGCACCGGGCCGCGACGGTAGGCGGCGCGGCCCGTTGTGTCGGTGCGGGTGCAGCCGGAGCGGTGGGAGTGCTGGTGCTGGCCACCGCCGGCTTGGGTGGTGGCACAGAGGCTGGCGCGGTGGTGGATGCAGCGGGCTTCGCCACTGGACGCGCCTCGCTCACCAGCTGCAGCTTCGCGACGCCGAGTGGCGGCTCGTAGCCCGCGTTGGGCGCAGCGGGCGTGCGCAGCGCCCACCACGTGGCGACGCCGACATTGAGCACCAGCAGCAGGACGACCAGGGCGCGTACGAGCATGGGGCGATTCTAAGCGGCCGTTTCCACGCGGGCCCACTGCGCCAGTCCTTCCAGCACCAGCGTTGGGACCTGCGTCGCGTTGCGCAGGCCGCGCGCCAGGTCTTCCGATCCTCCGCCATGCAGGAACAGCGCAGGCTCGACGCCCAGCTTCTCGCGGGCGGCATGCAGGCTCTGTTCGATCAGCGCCACGCCCGCGCCCTCACAGCCGGAAGCGAGCGCATCCTCGGTGTCGGCGGCGAAGTCTGCATAGGCGCCGCCCTGCTCCGGCAGCTGCGGCGCACGCGCGTGCAGAGCCTCGCGCATCAACGTGGGCGACGGCGCGATGCGGCCACCCAGATGGCGACCGTCGCCGTCGATCAGGTCGACTGTCAGCGCGGTGCCCACGCCGCAGACCAGGCTCGGCCCGCGATGGCGCGCGTGTATGCCGAGAAGTGCGAGGAAGCGATCGACGCCCAGCTTGCGCGGATCGGCATAGGCAATACGCACCTCGCCGAAGCGTGGCTGCGTACGCGCCACCGACACGCGGCCGCAACGCGCGGACAGCGCGTCGAGCACGGCGACGCGCAGCTCCGGGTTGGCGACGCTCGCCAGATAGGCGACCTCGATCCGCGGCGGCAGGTGTTGCGCCATCGCGGCGGCGATATCCTCCTGCCGGTGCGGCAGCGCGATCGCCTCGCCGATGCCACCATCGGCGAGCAGCGGCGCACACTTCAGGCGCGTGTTGCCGAGATCGAACAACCAGGCACTCATGCCGCCGCTTCCCGTCGCACGCTCACTTCTCCGGAATGGAATACGCGTTCGTCGCCGCTATCGAGCAACACGCGCAATGCACCGTCGTCGGCCAATCCCTGCGCGACGCCGCGAAGAGGACCATCGGCCACGGCGACCGCGACGCTCTGCCCACTCAAGGCGTCCAGCGCGGCGTAGCGTTCGAGGAACGGCGCCAGACCGGTGGCGTCGAACTCCTCCAGTGCAGGCAGCATCCGCGCCAGCACGGCCGCGGCGAGGCGGTTCCGCCGCGGAGCCGCACCGGGCTTCGACAGGTCTGCCAGGTCGCACCATGGCTGGTCGATGTTGGCCGCCACCGACGCAGGCATGCGCACGTTGATTCCCAGCCCGATCACCGCCCGCGCTGGGCCGGCGTGCTCGCCGCCGCCTTCGACCAGGATGCCGCCGAGCTTGCGCAGACCGGCTGCACCCGGCACGACCAGGTCGTTGGGCCACTTGAGCGCCACGTCCGCGTACCCGAGCTCGCGCAGCGCTTCGGCCGCGGCCACTCCCGCCACCAGGCTCAGGCCGCCCAGCCGGGCCAGGCCGGCGCCGAACTGGCGCGATACGGACACGTAGAGATGCGCCGCCAGCGGCGAGGACCATTCGCGCCCCCGTCGGCCCCGCCCGCTGGTCTGGCGTTCGGCCAGCAGCACCAGGGCGCCACGCTCAGGCGCCGGCCGGCACAGCAGCTGGGTGTTGGTGGAATCGACCGACCAGGCGACTTCCAAGCCGTCCAGCAGCCCGGCAATCTCGGCGGGCAATGCGTCGTGGATGATCGCGGCGTCGAGGAGCTCCACCGGAGCCGCCAGCACGTAGCCGCGGCCGGCCTGGGCCTCGATCGGCACGCCGGCCTCGCGCAGCGCGCCGATCCGTTTCCAGATGGCAGCGCGGGTCTGGCCGCCGGCACGCGCCAGGACATCGCCCGACACCGGCCCCTCGGTCAGCCGGCGCAGCAGTTCGCGCTCGTCCATCAGCCGGCCCGCGGACGCGGATGGGAAGGGCGCTGGACGCCCCCGATGGGCCGGAATGCGGAATTCATGGCGCGGATTATGCGGGAGCGGCGTCCCCCGTCGAACGGCACCGCCGTTCATGAGGCCGCGGCGATAGCCTTTGGCGGAGGTCCTGAGGAGGATTTCGGCGGGACGACGGCCGCGCGCGCCGAAGCGTTGCAACGATCCGCCCCGGCGGTGCATCGATAGAGGATGATGCGTCTGCAAGGCGCCGTCCGGAGGGCAGACGACCGCCGGCCGGCCCGGCCGATGGCCCGCCCTACACGGAGAGTTGCTGCAATGCACGAGCCCGCCACCGCCCGGTCGACGCCTTGTTTTCGCGGTATAGTCCAGTCTTGCCCGGGGTCCGTCCCCGGTCCGTCCGAGGATTCCGCCATGTTCCGGATCTGCCTGTGCGTGCTGATCGTGGTCGCCAGTTCGACCGTGGCCGCGCGCGAGATCAAGCTCAGCTCCGCCAATAGCGGCAGCTGCCCGGAAGCGACCTCTCTGGCACGCCAGGCGCCGCGCGCCACGCCGCGCGCGATCGCACCCGCCCGCGAAGCCAGGGCCAAGCCGACCGTCCACAGCGACGCCAGCAGCGGCCGCATGCAGTCGCCGCGCTGGCATAGCTTCCTGCCGGGCATGTTCCGCTAAGCGTCACAGGGCGGTACCGGTTTGCTAGGACTGTTCCGGCGCCTGCGCCGTCCACCCGCTTCGATTCCCGACTCTGTCTGGCAGGCCACGCGCACGTTCGTGCCCTGGCTTGCGGCACTGGATGCAGAGCGCGACGCGCGACTGCGCGATCTCAGTACGCGGTTCCTGCACGAAAAGACCATCACCCCGCTTGGCGACCTTACGCTCGACGACGTGCAACGTTGCACGCTGGCGTCGCTGTGCTGCCTGCCGTTGCTGGAATTCGGCGCCGAGGGCCTTCGTGGCTGGTCGCAGCTCATCGTCTATCCGGATGCATTCCGCGTGAATCGCACGCATGTCGACGCGGCCGGCGTGCTGCACGAATGGCAGGACGAACTGATCGGCGAAGCCTGGGACCAGGGGCCGCTGATCCTGTCCTGGGCCGACGTCGTCGCCGACTGCGAGGATCCGCACGCCGGCTTCTGTGTGGCCGTGCACGAGATGGCGCACAAGATCGATGTGCTCGACGGCGTGCTCGACGGCACTCCACCTCTGCCGCGTCCCTGGCAGCGCGAGTGGGCACGCGATTTCCAGGCCGCTTACGACGCGCTGGCCGAACAGGTCGATGCCGGCAGTGAAACCATCATCGACGGTTACGCCGCGGAAGCCCCCGAGGAGTTCTTCGCCGTCGTCAGCGAATACCACTTCAGCGATCCGCAGCTGCTGCGCGAGACGATGCCGGCGATCGCCGCACACCTGCAACGGATGTACGGCCCGTCTCCTTTCGATTCCGTCGGGTGACCATCGCTGACGCAGCGACGCGTCACAGGCCCGGCGGCAACACCACCTCGAAGCGCGCGCCGCCCAGTTCCTTCGAACGGCTGACGTCCAGCGTGCCGCGATAGCTGCGCACCACGTCCTGCACGGTGGCTAGCCCGATGCCGTGGCCCTGCACGCGCTCGTCGCCGCGCACGCCACGCTGCAGGACCAGATCGATCTTGTCCTCGGGCACGCCCGGGCCGTCGTCATCGACCGCAAGCAGCAGGCCCGGACGCCGGTTCGGCGCGATCTCTCCCTCCTTCACCGTCAGCAGCACGCGCGAGCGCGCCCACTTGAAGGCGTTCTCAAGCAGGTTGCCCAGTACTTCCTGCAGGTCGCCCGGCTCGCCGTAGAACTTCACGCCATCGTCGATATCGAACTCGCACAGCACGCCCTTGGCGGCGTAGATCTTCTCCAGACTGCGTACGATCTGGTCGGCGTACGGCTCGATCTCCAGCGGCGCGGCGAACAGCACGTGGCCCGAGCGCGCTGCGCGTGCCAGCTGGTACGACACCAGGTCGCTCATGCGCCGCACCTGTGCCTCGACCTCCTCGCGCAACTCCTGGGCCGGCACGTCCTCGCCGATGCGCGCACGCAGCACGGCCAAAGGCGTCTTCAGGCTGTGCGCGAGATCGGCGAGCGTGTTGCGCTGCCGATCCAGGTTTTCGCGCTCGCTCTCGATGAAGGCGTTGATGCTCTCGGTAAGCGGCTCGAGTTCGCGCGGATGGCGGCCACTCATGCGCGAGGCAAGGCCGCGCTGCACGCGTTTGAGTTCGTCGATCACGCGCCGCAACGGGCGCAGGCTCCAGCGCAGGATCACCGCCTGCAGCAGCATCAGGATCAGGCCCGCGCCGCCGAGGTAGCGCCACAGTGCCTGCCGGAACACGCTGACCTGCCGGCTCAGCGCGGTCGTGTCTTCGAGGATGTAGATGGTGTACGGAAACTCCGAGCGCGCATCGTCGCCACCGGCGCTCCAGATCAACCCGCGGCCATAGCGATAGGCCTGACCCGGCTGGCCGCTGATCTCGGTGATCGGCAACGGGCCTTCGAAACTTTCCTGGTTCGCGTCGAGCATCTCGCCGGCCGGCAGCGTCGGCCCTTGCGCGGACATCGAATCCCAGTGCCCGTTGGGCAACACCACTTCGGCGTACAGGCCGCTGCCCGGGCGCTCCAGGCGCGGGTCGACTGTCTCGTAGGGCGGAATGAACTCGCCGTTGCGCGCGAACTCGCCACCGGCGACATAGGCCAGCGCGAGGCTGCGCAGGCGCTGGCGCATGTTGCTTTCGGCCGTTTCCAGAAACGCACGGTCCAGCGCATAGCCGGCCAGTGCGAGGAAGGCCACCAGGCCCAGGCTCGCGGCCAGCAACTGGCGGGCCTGCAGCGAACGCGGCTGGCCCCAGCTCATGTGCGGTCTACGGTGCAAGGTAACGGAGCCTGCGACGACATCGTCCGCGAAGGGTAACCAGCGCGCCGCGCGTTGACGATTGCCCGTCGACGGCGACGACGCGTCGGCCGTCGGTTTCGTGCGCGGAGTCCTACTCTCCGGTGCGCGCGATGGCGAAACGATAGCCGCGGCCGCGGACCGTCTCGATCGGCTTCAACGAGCCGTCGGGATCGAGCTTCTTGCGCAGGCGGCCGATGAAGACCTCCAGCACGTTGGAGTCGCGATCGAAATCCTGCTGGTAGATGTGCTCGGTGAGGTCGGCCTTAGACACCAGTTCGCCGGCATGCATCATCAGGTACTCGAGCACCTTGTACTCGTAGCTGGTCAGGTCGACGTTGCTGCCGTTGACGCTGACGGTCTGCGCCGCCAGGTCCAGCACGACCGGTCCGCATTCCAGCGTCGGCTTGCTCCAGCCGGCGGCGCGGCGCACCAGCGCGTTGAGGCGGGCCAGCAGCTCCTCGATGTGGAACGGCTTGACCAGGTAGTCGTCGGCGCCCTGCTTGAGGCCTTCGACCTTGTCCTGCCAGCTCGAGCGCGCCGTCAGGATCAGCACCGGGAACTTCTTGCCTTCGTCGCGCAGGGCCTTGATCAGCTCCATGCCCGACATCTTGGGCAGGCCCAGGTCGATGATGCCCAGATCGAACGGAACTTCCCGGCCCATGTAGAGGCCTTCCTCGCCGTCCTGCGCGGCGTCGACCGCGAAGCCTTCGCGCTTCAGTCGGGCAGCCAGGGTTTCGCGGAGGGGAGCTTCGTCTTCGACCAGCAGAATTCGCATGTGGACTCCAATGTCTGTCGTTCCGTCTGGCCTGTTCAGAGGCCGGGGCGGACCCGGGAAGCGTGGCGGGTCAGTCGTCGTTACGGCGTGTACGGTCTTCTTCCTGTTCGCGTCCACGCGACTGCGGGTCGTCCATGTAGATACGGACCCGACCGCTGGAATCGACCACCTTCACGCGGTTGACGTCGCGGCCATCGTAGGGGACGCGTTCGGCGCTCAGCACCTGTCCGCCGGTCCGGCGCTCGACACGGCGAACCGAATCGGACAGCGCCTGTCGGTCCGGCCCACGGTTGTGGCCCCGGTCGTCCCGGTTCGGGTTGCCGCCATTACCCCGCCCCTGTGCCCACGCAGTGCTTCCCGTCGCGACCAGGGCGGCGAGAAGCAGCAGGAACAGGGGGCGAACTGGCAGCATCTTCATGGTCTGAGTAGCGAACCGTAGCAATATCGCACGATCGTGCGACAGGTGTGCATTCTCGGAACGATGCAGTGAATCCGGTCTGAACTTTTCCGTCTGCCGGGGGCCGGGGTTCAGCCCCGCTGCCGTGGCGGGAGGCTTCAGAAAATCTCGGCGACGCAGCAGCGCAATGAGCCGCCGCCGGCCTCGATGCCGTCGAGTTCCACCGCCCGGACCTGGAAGCCGGCCGCGGCGATGGCTTCGCGGGTGCCGGGCGCCAGCGCACCGGCCGCCCGCGCGCTCATCCAGACCACGTCGTCCGACAGCGCGATCGCGTTGCCGGCGAACGCGGCGTGCTCGCCCGGCGACAACATGATCCCGTGCGGGGCATACAGGTCGGCGATCGCCTGCGGCACCCGGGGATCGGCGAAGCCGCCGGGCGACACCAGCGCCGCCCGTCCGGCGAGCACGGCCAGCACCACGTTGGTGTGGTACTCGCCCGGGGCCAGGTCGAACAGCAACGTCGCACGCAGGCCGAAGGCCTCGTGCATCAGCCGCGCACCTTCCTCGTCGCAGCGCTCCGACAGTCCGCAGAAGCCAAGGCCCCGCGCCCGATCTATGACCAGCGACCCGGTCAGCTCGCAGGCATGCTGCTGCGTTGACAGGTCGATCTCGGCGTAATCCAGCACGCCGCCCAGGAAGCCTCGGATGTCCACACGCTCCGCTTCGCGCTGGCGAACGGGATGGCGCATGCGGCCCACCACGTAACGGCCGGCCGCGGTGGCGAAGACGTTGTTCGGGAACACGGCGTCGGGAGTCTCCGCATCGCCGGCGAAGCAGACTGTCGGCAACACCTGCGACAGTGCACGCTGGAGTTCGTGATGCTGGCGGGCCGCATGCACGGCATCGAAATCGACTGCCGTCGCCATGTAGCGGTTGTCCGCGGCGGATTGCTCTGCCAGGCGGAAGCCGTCCGGCGCGACGAGGAAGGCCGCGCGCGCCGTGGCCGGCCCGAAATCCGGCGCCACGTTGCGCGCGAATTCGACGAACGCCGCGAGCTCGCGCGTGATCATGCCGCGTCGGCGCGCTCGGCGAAGGATTCGGTGAGCGAGAGCGCCTGTTCGATCAGCGACCAGTCGGCACCCGCCTTGTGAGCGCCCTCGCTGAGCACCTGGCGATACGCGCGGCCGCCGCGCTCGCCGGCGAACAGCCCCAGCAGATGCCGCGTGATGTGCTTGAGGTACACACCGCGCGCGAGCTGCGATTCCACGTACGGCCGCAGCGCGCGCAGCAGTTCGCCGCGGCTGCGCAGCTCACCACCGAACCACGCCACATCGAGCCGGTGCAGCAGGTAGGGATCGTGATACGCCGCGCGTCCAAGCATCGCGCCGTCGACGTGATCCAGGTGCGCGGTCGCTTCGCCCTGCGTCGCGATGCCGCCGTTGACGATGACCTGCAGCGCGGGGCGTTCCTGCTTGAGGCGGTAGGCCCAGTCGTAGCGCAGCGGCGGAACCTCGCGGTTCTCCTTCGGCGACAGGCCCTGCAGCCAGGCATTGCGTGCGTGCACGACGAACATGCGGCAACCGGCCGCGGCCACGGTGTCGATGAAGGCGCGGAAGCGATTCCAGTCGTGATCGTCGTCCACGCCCAGGCGGCACTTCACCGTCACAGGCACCGAGGCTGGCACGGCCCCGATCATCGCCGCGACGCTGTCGGCCACCAGGTTCGGCTCGCGCATCAGGCAGGCGCCGAAACGGCCGGCCTGCACGCGATCGGACGGGCAGCCGCAGTTGAGGTTGATCTCGTCGAAGCCCTGCTCCGCACCGATGCGTGCGGCCTGCGCCAGCAGGTCCGGCTCACTGCCGCCCAGCTGCAAGGCAACCGGATGTTCGACCGGATCCATCGCCAGCAGTCGCGCGCGATCGCCGTGGATCACCGCGTTGGCATGCACCATCTCGGTGTAAAGCCGCGCATGCGGAGCGAGCAGCCGGTGGAAAACCCGACAGTGGGTGTCGGTCCAGTCCATCATGGGGGCGACGGACAGGCGCAGTTGCGACGCGGGAATGGCGGAAGCCTGGATCATCGGTGTGGATTGTACGGCGCGCGCACCATAGGACCGGTCACGCCTGCGGTTCCCACACCATGTAGATGTCGGCGCGAGCGTAGTGCGAGCCGGGACGAGGCGCCGGGTAATGGCGGAAGCCCACGCTTTCGTACAGCGCCAGCGCGGGGCCGAGCTTGCTGCTGGATTCGAGGAAGAGTTCCCGGCCGGAACGCCGGCGGAACACATCGATCGCGCCTTCCATCAGCAGGCGTCCGACGCCCGACCCGCGCGTCTCCGGCGCAACGGCCATCTTGGTGAGTTCGAAAACGCCCGCGGATTCCTGCTTGAGGGCCACCGTGCCGACGGCACGATCCTGCTCGTCGATCGCAAACAGGATGTGGCCGCCCGACGAAAGAATGTGGCGTTCGGGATCGCCCAGCACTTCACGGTCGATGGGCTCCACCGTGAACCAGCGCTCCAGCCACTCGAGGTTGAGACGGGCGAAATCCTCGCGCCAGCGGGGCGCGTAATCGACGATGCGGACGCGGGTACTCATCCCGCAATGATAAGGGCGCGCAAACAGGACGGCGGCCGAAGCCGCCGTTCCTAAACATCACTTGCCGTTACCGTTGCCCTTGTCCTTACCCTTGCCACCTTGGCCTTGACCCTGGCTTTGTCCCTTGCCCTGGCCCTGCCCCTTCGACGAGGCGCCCTGCGCCTTGCCCTGGGCCGACGCGGCCTTCGGTTTCACATTGCCGGCGCCCTGCGCCTTGTCGGGGCCGCCGCCTTTCGATGTGGCCTTGCCCTGCGGACCCTTGCCACGTCCCGGGAAGTCGCGCTGCAGATCCGCGTCGAGTGTGATGTTGCGCCCCCAGCGGTCGTAGCTGGGCACCAAGCCCTTCTTCAGGCGGTGGAACTCCGGCGAACCCGGCTTGATGCCCAGGTTCTTGGCGACTGCGCCCCAGCCCTGCGCATGGTCGCGTTCCCACACGTCCACCACGTAGCGGCAGGGGCGACCCAGAACCGAGGCCAGCGCGCAGGCAAAGTACACATCGCCCGGCGCCCAGCGGCGGTTGACCAGCAGATCGGTGACCAGGTCGCGCGGAGCCCCGTGATAGCGAACCATCTCGTCCACGAACGGGTCGCGGTAGCGTGAGCCGTAACGGTTCATGTCGCCCAGCCAGGTGTCCACCCAGACGTCGCCCGACCGCGGGTTCCATCCGAAGGTATAGTCCTGCGCAACCGCGCTTCCGAATCCGAACAGGCCCACCACCGACACCAGCAGGGCCGCAACCTTCGATTGCCACGTATTACGCATGAGGCTCTCCTTGATGGGTGCGCGGCGGCGCGGGCGGGCCGAATGCTGCTGGCCCTCCGGTGAAGCCGCTATGAAGGCCGTCCGGCGCATCAGTCGCGGTCGCGCCAGCGGCGATCGTAGTAGCGGTCGTCCCGATCGTAACGATCGCGGTGATGCCGGTCGTAGTAGTAGCGGCGATCGTAACGATGGTCGTATCGCGCGTCGTAGTAATGCGTGGTGCATCGGCCGTGCTTGTTGCACTTGCCGCGCGAGGGGCCGTTCCAGTAGCCGTAGGCATTCCCGTACGGCGGACCCGCGCGATACACGCGGCGGTAGTAGCTGGGACGGCCGCGGTAGTCATGCACGACGATCAGGCGATCGCGGTAGCCGCGGTCATGCCGGTAATACGGATAACCGCCGTGGTAGATCACGTCGGCGACGTCCACGATTACCTGCGCCCAGTCGTCGTCCGCGCGCGCCGGAGTTGGCGCCATCGCGGCGATGCCGAGGCCTGCAGCCAGTACCGCCGGGGCGAACCATCGGCTAAGGACGGTGGCCATGTTTCCTGCTCCCTGTATGCCCGCACCTTGCGGACCTGGAAGCACGATGCGGTGGCAGGCGTGAACCATTTTTTAATCCAGCCGGGCCACGCCGGTGTCGCTCAGGCGCCGTTGAGCATCGCCCCGACCATCAACCCGCAGCGGCGGCCAGTTCGCGCACGGCCGCCGGCAGCTCATGCGCTGTGCCAACCCGCCGCAGGCGCGGCGCATCGTCGGCCACGTCCGCCTCGTTCTCGTGCACCCAGTTGGTGTGATAAGGCACGTGGATGCCCCACCCGCCCAGTTCCAGCACCGGTGCGATGTCGGAACGCAGTGAATTGCCGACCATCACGAAGCGGTCGGCCGACAGGTCGAATTCCTCCAGCAACCGGGCGTAGGTCGCCGCGTCCTTCTCGCTGACGATCTCGATGCGGCGGAACAGGTCGGCGAATCCGCATTGCCGGACCTTGGCTTCCTGGTGGAACAGGTCACCCTTGGTGATCAGCACCACGTCGAATTCGGCGGCGATGCTCTCGACCGCATCGCGGATGCCCGGAAGCAGTTCCACCGGATGCTGCAGCAGCGATTTGCCCAGGTGGACGATGCGGTGCAGGTCATGCGCGCTGATCCGTTCGCCGGTGATGTCCACCGCCGCTTCGATCATAGACAGCACCATGCCTTTCACGCCGTAGCCGAACAGCGCGATGTTGCGCTTCTCGACTTCGTACAGGCGCTCGTGCACGCGGGCATCGTGCAGGTCGACGTAGGCGCCCACGATGCGTTCGAACTCGAGCTGCGCTTCGTCGAAATAGTCCTGGCTACGCCAGAGGGTGTCGTCGGCGTCGAAGCCGATCAGTCGGATCTTGCTCATCGGCATAGTGTATCGGCGCCGTGCCTGGACGACGCCAGGAAAGAACAAGGGCGGCCTGAGCCGCCCCGTTCCATGCGCATTGGAGATGACCGGCTGGGCGCTATCAGCGCTTGCCGCCGCCGTTCGAACCGGCCGCGCCACCCTGGGCCTTGGCCACATAGGCCTTGTACTCGTCGGCGGTCAGGGCGCCGTCGGCATCCGAGTCGGCCTGGTCGAAGACCTGGCCCAACGCCGGCACGGCGAGCGCTTCGGACTTGCTCAGCGAGCCGTTCTTGTCGGTGTCCACGTCGGACCAGCTCTTCTTCTGCGGCGCGGCAGCAGCGCCGGCCGGAGCAGCCGCGGCATCCTGCGTCGCAGCAGCATCGCTCGACTGCGTGGACGTCGGCGACGTGGTCTGAGCGAAAGCGACTGGCGCGGCCAGGACGGCGGCGAGGGCAGCGGCGATCAGCGTGCGGTTCTGGATGCTCATGCGGTGTCTCCTGGAGTCGATCAAGGAATGGCAAATGGTTCTGCGCTGAACCCGTCCGTCAATGCTGACGGGCCGCACGCCTGCACCATGCCGCGCCCCGCATGAACGCTCCGCGCGCGCAAAGCGTTAAGGCAACGTTGCGTTAACCAATGGCCTTGCGAATGCCGCTAGCAAACACGGGCGAAAGTGACGGCGATCGTCTGCTCGCGTGACTGCGCGCAAGAATTTGGTGGTCTGACTGGTCGCGCGCCGACTGAACGGAACACAACCTTCACCGCTAAGGCGTCAACCCGGGTGTCCATGGTGCGTTAGCCGCCCTCACGCTCGACCTGCACCGAAGCACTTCCGTCCTCATCGACCTCCACGGCCACCACCATCGGCTGGCAGCAGACCTGGCAATCCTCGATGTAGCGCTGCGACCCCGCGGACTCGTCCACCACGAGCGATATCCACTCGCCGCAATACGGACACCGCACATCCACGTTCGAAAGCATGGCTACCGCTTCGCAGGCGCTTTTGGCAACGGTTCGGAAGGCGCGTGGACGAGCGACAGGTCGACCGGTTCTCCCGGATTGTGGCTGCGCAAGCGCATCGCGCTCCCGTCAAGCGCGAGGATGTCGACGGGATACGGAACGCCTTCCTCGATCATCGTCAGCGCGCCGTTCTCGAAGCTCCAACGGCCATGGGCTGGCGTGCCGTTCGGCGCATCGATGACCAGCGTTCCGTCGGACAGGAAGGCATACAAGGTGCCCGGCTCGGCGGCGCTGGAAGATTCGACCTTCCACACACGATCCACGAATGCATCCGGCGACACGGTTTTGGCCGGGACGGGCTCATCCGGTGCCGGTACGTCCGTGGAGCGCGCGGGCTGCTCGGAGGTGTCGGCGGTGACCGGCGGGGGTGCGACCGCTTCAGGCATCGGGGCTGGATCAGGTGCGCGGCATCCGGCGATCGAAGCAACAAGTACTGCATGCAGAACGAACACGACACTGAGTTTCATCGTTCACCTCTACATTGGCCTGTGGAGCGGACGTTAGCACCCTGCGTGGCGCAAGCCCCCCCGTCACGTCGCGGTCACCGCTGCGAGGCAAAGCTGGGACCATCGTCGCCGGCGATGCAGCCCGGCGCAGCGTCCAACGAACACGGAGGAGCCATGAAGATCCGTCATGTGTTCAGCACCCCGGACCTGGATACGGCGCAGGCGGTCATGAACGTCGCGCGCAACGCCGGCGTGCACGACAACGACATCCTGCTGGTTGCGCGTTCCGACATCGAACTGGAAGACATTCCGAACGACCGCAAGGAAGCCGACACCGACCTGCTGCCGGCCGCCGTGCGCGGAGCCGGCTATGGCGGCGCCGCAGGCCTGCTGGCCGGTCTTGCCGCGGTGGTGGTCACGCCGATCGGCCTGACGCTGGCCGGCGCAGCCGCCGCAGCGGTCGCAGGTGCGCTGGTGGGCAGCTGGGCGTCGGCGCTGGTCGGCTCGTCGCTGCCGGATCCGATCCGGCGCAAGTTCGACGCCGAGATCCAGGCCGGTCGCATCCTGGTGGTACTCGATGGCGACAAGCCGTCGCTCGACCGCATCGAGCCGCTGCTCGTCAACGCCGGTGCGACACCGTTGCCGTACGAGTCGACCAAGGCGATGGCCTGATCCCTACGGGGAACTCGCCCGCGCACGCGACGCCGTCGTGCCGGAAGCATCCAGCGCATCGCGGTATCGCGCGTACAGCACTTGCACCTTCGCGACATAGGCCTGCGTCTCCGCATACGGAGGAACGCCTCCGTAACGCGAGACTGCGCCTGTTCCCGCGTTGTAGGCCGCTGCGACCAGTACCCGATCGTTGCCGTAGCGCCGCATCAACGCGCGCAGATGGCGGGCGCCGGCCATGATCGATTCGCGATCCGAGAAGGGATCGACGACGCCGTACTCGCGGCTGGTCTGCGGCATCAGTTGCATCACGCCCTGCGCTCCCTTGGGCGATACCGCCAACGCGTCATAGCCGCTCTCCGCATGCGCGATCGCGCGCAGCCAGGCTTCATCGACGCCGGTGGCACGAGCGGCCGTGCGGAACTGTTTCGGATAGCGGTCCAGGCGCGGTGCGCCGACCGTGCCGAGTCCGATGTGCGCAGGCTCCCCCGGTGGAGCGGGGATAGTGAACGAAAGTACCTTCACCGCGCCCGGCAGCTTGCGCGTGCCGTACACGACCTTGCCGTCCTGCACGCGCTCGTAAAGCACGCCGCTGACTGCTTCGCCGGTGCCGAGCAGGTTCGGTACCGAGGCGGCGTTGTCGTCGATCTCGCGGGCCTTGCAACGCGAGCCCGGCTCCGGCGCGGTCGATACGCTGACGGTCCCGTCGCGTACGCACCGGTAGACGGTGCGTGCCTCCGCCGGCGCCAGGCATGAGAGCGCCAGCGCCAGGAGCCCCCACCCGATGAAACGGGACCGGTTCATCCGCAGGATTCTAGCCGCGCCTCCGGAACGGCCGTGCAACGACGCGGCGTGTTGCGGTTGATCGCCTCAATGCCAAGTTGCCGCCCGTCGCTAGCCTGCCCGACATGCCTTCCGTCCCGCCCCTTCCCACCGAACTGCTGCGCCGCCACGACCGGCGGGACCGCGTCACAGCTCCTATCCGGCCACTCCCCCCAGTTCAGCCAGGACTTCGGGCCGGCGAACTGGCGGATGTCATTCGGCTGGGCAAGGGCGATCCGATTCCCAGCCGGCTGTCGCTGTACGTGCATGTGCCGTTCCGCAATGGCGGCCGCAACCACGCCATCGCGCGCAACCACCCACTGCCGAGCCTTACAGGCATCGGCTGGGCCGCGAGACAGGCATGGTGTCCGGCCTGTTCGATCCGGATCGCGAAGTGGTGCAACTGCACTTGCGCTCGGACGTGATCGAACGACTCATGTGCCAGAGCGAGATCCCCATCGGCGCCGTCCAGCGCGCGCATGGCATCGAGTTCACCCAGTACTTCGCCGATGTCCTGCGCCGGCTGGAATCGCTGCAGGACGACGACCTGGTGTGGATCGAACCAGAGCGGATCGTCGTCACTCCGCATGGGCGGCGGCTGTTGCGTGTCATTGCCATGTGCTTCGACGCCTACCTGCAGCCACACGCTGCGCCGAACGGTCTGAGCCTCGCCGGCCAGCGCCTTGTGCGCCGGCGGGCCCAGTACCTGCAATGCGTGTTCGATGCGCTGGTCGATAGCGGCCAGCAGTCGAACCTCGGGCTCGGCAAGACCGGAAGTCAGGTCGCCCAAGGTGCTGCGGGATCCAGCGCCGCCGAACCGATCCAGCGGAACAGGTTCGGACTCGCCGCCGCCGGGCAGGTCGCCTCGATTCTGGTTACCGGCGCCGGCGCCGGCGGAGGCGGCACATCCAGCCCCACCGCATCGGCGCCTGAGCGTGTCCGGGCACGCCCTTCGCGCGCGCCGCCCGCCTCCACGCGCCGGATCGACTTGATCCAGATCAAGCGCATCGGAAAGCCCGATTTCTAGTATTCGCCGACCCGGCCGTGGCGCAGGGGGTGCCCACTTATGCAAACCAACGTAGAAACCTATAACGACAAGATCGTGCGCCAGTTCACCGCGATGACGGTGGTCTGGGGCATCGTCGGCATGGCGGTCGGCGTACTCATCGCCGCCCAGCTGTACTGGCCGGCGCTCAACTTCGACATCCCGTGGCTCAGCTACGGCCGACTCCGGCCACTGCACACCAACGCGGTGATCTTCGCCTTCGGCGGCTGCGCACTGTTCGGCACCAGCTATTACGTCGTACAGCGCACCTGCCACGTGCGGCTGGCCTTCAGCAGGCTGGCCGCTTTCACGTTCTGGGGCTGGCAGGCGGTGATCGTGGCCGCGGCCGTAACCCTGCCGCTGGGCATGACCCAGGGCAAGGAGTACGCCGAACTCGAATGGCCGATCGACCTGCTGATCACCGCCGTCTGGGTCGCCTACGCCGTGGTGTTCTTCGGCACCATCGCCAAGCGGCGCGTGAAGCACATCTACGTGGCCAACTGGTTCTACGGTGCGTTCATCCTCACCGTGGCGCTGCTGCACATCGTCAACAACCTGTCGATGCCGGTGGGCTTCACCAAGTCCTACTCGCTCTACACCGGCGCCGTCGATGCGATGGCGCAGTGGTGGTACGGCCACAACGCGGTGGGCTTCTTCCTGACCGCCGGCTTCCTCGGAATGATGTACTACTTCGTTCCGAAGCAGGCCGGCCGGCCGGTGTACTCCTACCGGCTGTCGATCGTGCACTTCTGGGCCCTGATCGCCATCTACATGTGGGCGGGTCCGCACCACCTGCAATACACGGCGCTGCCCGACTGGGCGCAGTCGCTGGGCATGGTGTTCTCGCTGGTGCTGCTGGCACCGAGCTGGGGCGGCGCGATCAACGGCATCATGACCCTCTCGGGTGCCTGGGACAAACTGCGTACCGACCCGATCCTCAAGTTCCTGATCGTCGCCGTCTCGTTCTACATGATCGCCACCTTCGAGGGGCCGATGATGTCGATCAAGACCGTCAACTCCCTTTCCCACTACACCGACTGGACAGTCGGCCACGTGCACGCTGGTGCGCTCGGCTGGGTGGCGATGATCACCATCGGCGCCGTGTACGCCCTGCTGCCGCGCCTGCTGGGTCAGAAGCAGATGTTCTCGGTGAAGGCCATCGACCTGCACTTCTGGCTGCACACGGTTGGCGTGGTGTTCTACATCGCCTCGATGTGGATCGCCGGTGTCATGCAGGGCCTGATGTGGCGCGCTACGAACTCCGACGGAACGCTGACCTACAGCTTCGTCGAAGCGCTCAACGCCACGTATCCGTACTACCTCGGCCGCCTGGCCGGCGGCGGCATCGTGCTGGCCGGCATGCTGGTGATGGCGTGGAACGTGATCCGCACGTGGCAGCAGGCGCGCGAGATCGTCCCGACCCCGGTGCTGCCGCCGCAAGCCGCGACCGCTCACGCCTGAGGTCATAGCCATGAGTCACTCACACGAGAAAGTCGAAACCAATGTCGGCCTGATGGCCGTACTCATCGCGGTGGCCGTCTCCTTCGGCGGCCTGGCCGAGATCGTTCCGCTGATGCGTCAGGCGGAAGCCATCGAGCCGTTGCCGGGCGTGAAGCCCTACCCCGCGCTCGAACTGGCCGGACGCGACGTCTACGTCCGCGAGGGCTGCTACAACTGCCACTCGCAGATGGTCCGCACGCTGCGCTTCGAAACCGAACGCTACGGCCACTATTCGCTCGCCGGCGAATCGGTCTACGACCGACCCTTCCAGTGGGGCAGCAAGCGGACCGGTCCGGATCTCGCGCGCGTCGGCGGCCGCTATTCCGACGACTGGCATCGCGTGCACCTGATCAATCCGCGCGACGTGGTGCCCGAATCCAACATGCCCGGCTTCCCCTGGCTGGCGCAGAACAAGGTCGACGGACAGCAGGTACAGGACCGCATGCGCGCACTCAAACGCATCGGCGATCCCTACACCGCTGCCGATGTCGATGGCGCGCAGGAAGCCGTCCAGGACAAGACCGAACTCGATGCCGTCGTCGCCTACCTGCAGGGACTCGGCCGCCATGCCCCGAGGGGAGGCTGACATGTTGTCCGGAATCGTGACGACGCTGCTGCTGGTGCTGTTCGTCGGCGGCTGGGTCTGGGCGTGGAGCCCGAAGCGCAAGAAAGAGTTCGACTCGGCGGCCCGGCTGCCGCTCGATGAGGAATACAAGGAGACGCAGCGATGAGCCCGGGTTGGTCGTGGTACGTGATCGCACTGGTGGCGATCAACATCTTGGGTTGCGTCTGGCTGATCTGGTGGACGGGCAAGCGTCGCCCCGGCGATCCGGCTCCTACCGACACTAGTCATGTCTGGGACGAGGATCTGACGGAATACAACAAGCCGATGCCGCGGTGGTGGATCAACCTGTTCTACATCACCATCATCTTCGCTATCGGCTACCTGGTGTACTACCCCGGCCTCGGCGCCATTGCGGGCGTCGGCAAGTGGACGTCCGCCAACGAACATGCCGTCGAGAAAGCGCGCGAGGACAAGAAGCTCGAGCAGACTTTCGCGCCCTACGCGGGCAAGTCGATCGACGTGATCGCGCAGGATCCCAAGGCCCTTGCCCTGGGACGCTCCATCTTCAACAACACCTGCGCGACCTGCCACGGTTCGTCCGCCCAGGGCGCCATCGGCTATCCCAATCTCACCGACGACATCTGGCATTGGGGCGGCTCGCCCGAGCGCGTGCTGCAGACGGTGCTCGACGGTCGCGAGGGTGTGATGCCGGAGTGGGGCAAGGTCCTGACCGGCATGGGTGGCGACAACGCCGTCGACTATGTCGTCGCCTACGTCCGCACGCTCTCCGATCCCGCCTCGATGCAGAACAACTACATGGCCGCCCAGGGCAAGCCGCTCTATGAGGGCGTGTGCGTGGCCTGCCATGGCATCGACGGCAAGGGCACCCAAGACCTGGGCGCGCCTGACCTGACCGACAACTACTGGCTGTACGGCAACAGCAGCGACAGCCTGCACCAGACCATCACCAGCGGCCGCCACGGTTCCATGCCGGCACACCGCGAGATCCTCGGTGAAACGCGTGCCCGCCTTGCGGCCGCCTACGTCTGGTCGCTCTCGCACCCCGGCAAGAACAAGCCTCCCACCTCCGCCTCGCGATGAACCAGCCACTCTCCTCGCGTTTCGACCACCCGCCCCGACCGCTCTCGCAGCGGCTCGGGGCGATCCTTTGGCCGAGCTTCTTCTCGGCGTGCGTCTCGACGATGGTCTTCTTCGCCTTCGTCGATCCCCTGATGCTTCGGGACACGACGTTCCCGCACCTACCGATTACCCGCACAGTCGGCTACAGCCTGGGGTTCTTCATGTTCTGGCTAGCCACCGCGGCCTCCAGTCTGTTCACCTGGGTGCTGCTGCGTCCCGCCAGCCGATTCAACCGGCCACTGGGCCGGGGCAAGTCCGAGTAGTCCGCAATGAGCAAGAAGATCGGTATCGAGCTGCTCGACGAAGGTGGCAGCGCGCTGTACGTCAGCGAGCGCAAGGTCTATCCCCGCGGTGTGCAGGGGACCTTCCAGACGCTGCGCAAGCTTTCCGTGTTCGTACTGCTTGGCATGTTTTACCTGTTCCCCTGGCTGCGCTGGGACGGACGCCAGGCGGTGCTCTTCGACCTGCCGGCGCGCAAGTTCTACGTCTTCGGGCTCAACTTCTGGCCGCAGGACTTCGTGTTCCTGGCGATGCTGCTGATCATCGCGGGCCTGAGCCTGTTCTTCTTCACGGCGCTGGCCGGGCGCCTGTGGTGCGGCTACGCCTGTCCACAGACCGTCTGGACCGAGGTGTTCCTTTGGATGGAACGCTGGACAGAAGGCGATCGCAACGCACGCATGAAACTCGACGCGGCGCCTTGGACGCGCGAGAAGATCCTGCGCAAGGGCGCCAAGCACACGCTCTGGCTGGTCTTCGCGCTGTGGACCGGACTCACGTTCGTCGGCTTTTTCACGCCGGTGACGGACCTGGTCGCGCGGGTCCCGTTCTTCGGCCGCGAGCCCGGCTGGGGCGGCTGGGAGACCTTTTGGGTGTTCTTCTACGCCCTGGCGACCTGGGGCAATGCCGGCTTCCTGCGCGAGCAGGTGTGTAAGTACATGTGTCCGTATGCGCGCTTCCAGAGCGCGATGTTCGACCGCAATACACTCATCATCGCGTACGAACCTATGCGAGGCGAGCCGCGCGGGCCGCGCAAGCGAGGCCTGCAGAGTGTGCTGGAGCGCGCTCGCGGCCTGCTCGACGTCGAGACCGCGTACAACTACGTTTTCCGTGCGGCGCATCATGCCAACGCCACCGCCGCGCAGGCGGCCGGCACCACGGCGGTCACCGATGCGGGCCTCAAGGCCGAGCCGCTACCCAAGTTCGCGCCGGAAGAACTGGGCGACTGCATCGACTGCACGATCTGCGTGCAGGTCTGCCCGACGGGCATCGACATCCGCAATGGCCTGCAGTACGAGTGCATCGCCTGTGGCGCCTGCATCGACGCCTGCGATCAGGTGATGGACAAGATGGGCTACCCGCGCGGTCTCGTACGCTACTCCACGCAGAACGCGATCGACGGCCGCGATACCCGCGTCCTGCGTCCGCGCGTGTTCGTATACGGCGCCCTGCTGCTGGCACTGTGCATTGCCTGGGCCTGGGGCGTGGGCCATCGCAGCCCTCTGATCGCGGAGATCCTGCGCGACCGCAACGCGCTGTACCGCGAAACCGGGGATGGGCGCGTGGAGAACAGCTATACGCTCAAGCTGGTAAACAAGGACGTGGAGCCGCAGCGCTTCCGGGTAAGCGTCGACGGAGGTTCCGATGTTTCGCTGGTCGGCGGTGCGCAGGTCGTGAACGCCTCGGCCGAGCAAGTGATCAACCTGCCGCTGGTGCTGTCGTCTCCGGACGGCGTGAAGGGCAAGCGCGAGGTGACCTTCCGCGTCGAGCGCCTGGACGGCAAGGCGCAAACCGACGTCCCTTCCACCTTCTTCGGACCGATGTGATGCACGGCTTCAGACGAAATCCCGCAGCCTGGCTGGTCATCGCGCTGCCGATCGCGTCCGTGGTCGCCGGCGTGGCGCTGGTGGTGATCGCCGTGCGCAGTGGCGGCAACGACGCCGTGATCGACACGGTGCAGCGCACCGCGCAGATCCAGGTCAGCGAGCTCGGATCGGACGAACGCGCAGCGGCAATGAAGCTCTCTGCCGTGCTGCGCGTGGAGTCGAACATGGTCGAGCTACTGCCGGTCGGTCGCGGATTTGCCGATGGCCAGGTGCGTCGCGACGAACCGCTCACGTTGCGCCTTTCGCATCCGTCAGAGGCCACGCTCGACCGCTCGCTTGAGCTCAAGCCCACTGAGCTGGGCTGGCGCGCGCCCGTCGAACTGCCGCTCGACCACGACTGGCTGCTGCAGCTAGGCCCGGCCGAGAAGGCGTGGCGGTTGAAGGGACGCCTGCATGGCGGCCAGCGCGCCGCGCACCTTGGGCCATCGCTCGAACGGCCCTAGCCATGGATCTTGCCGCGTCCCAGCCCGTCGCTCATGCCGCTTCGCGCGAGAACTGCCATCACTGCGGCGAGGCGATCGCGTCGGACGGATTGCGGGCCAACGGGGAGCTGTACTGCTGCAGCGGTTGCGCCGCGGCCGCCAACTGGATCCACGAGGCGGCGCTGGACGATTACTACCAACTGCGCACCGTCGCTGCCGGCCGCGTCCATCGCGACGCGGCCGACTTCGCCGCATGGGATCGCGACGTCGTCCTGTCCGAGCATGCCCGCATGGTTCCAGGCGGCCGCGAGATCACCGTCCTTACCGATGCGATGCGTTGTGCCGCCTGCGCGTGGCTGATCGATCGCGCGCTGCGCAGCCACGCCGGCGTGCTCGACGCAGGCGCCAACGCGGTCACCGGCCGCATCGTGATTTCGTGGGATCCGCAGCGGGTCCGACTGTCCACGCTGATGGCACGCCTGGCTTCACTCGGCTATCGCCCATGGCTCGCCACCGGTGAGGCTCGCGAGCAGGCGCAGCGACGCGAGCGCCAACGCTGGTTGCTGCGCCTGGGCGTAGCCGGGCTCGGTGCCATCCAGGCCATGATGTTCGCCGAAGCGCTGTATCTGGACACCGCGCAGCAGATGCCTGTGGCCACGCGCGATTTCTTCCGGTGGATCACCTTCCTGGTGTCGACTCCAGTGGTGTTCTACTCCGGCTGGCCATTCCTGGAGGGCATGACACGCGAACTGCGTGGGCGCCGGCTGGGCATGGATACGCTGATCGCCAGTTCCACCCTGCTCGCCTACTTCGCCAGCGTGGCCGAAATGCTGCGCGGTGGCATGCACGTCTGGTACGACGCGGCGGTGATGTTCGTGCTGCTGTTGCTGGTGGCGCGCATGCTCGAGCAGCGCGCGCGCGGCATCGCGAGCGCACAGGTGGACGCGCTGGCGCGTGCAAGGCCCGCGCTTGCGACCCGCGAACACGCGGATGGCACGCCTGAACAGGTGCCGGTGGCCGAACTGGAGGTCGGCGACATGGTGCGCGTGGCCGCGGGCGAGGCAGTGCCGGCCGATGGCGTGCTCGTCGGGCACGGTTCGGCGTTCGATGAGGCTCTGATCACCGGCGAGTCCAGCCCGGTGCGTCGCGAAGCCGGCGACACCGCACTGGCTGGCAGCCTCTGTCGCGAGCAGCCCGCACGAGTGCGCATCACGCGTACCGGCGCGGATACGCGCCTGTCGCAGCTGACGCGGCTGGTCGAGCAGGCACAGTCCGCGCGTCCTGCTCTCGCGCGCATCGCCGACCGGATCTCCGGCGCCTTCGTTGCAGGGCTGGTGATATGCGCAGCGGTGACGTTCGGGTGGTGGCACCTGCATGCGCCCGAACGCGCCATCGAGGTCACCCTTGCGCTGCTGGTGGTGAGCTGTCCCTGTGCGCTGTCGCTGGCGATTCCGACCGCGCTGACCACGGCCCACGGCGCTCTCGCCCGGATGGGCGTGCTGGGGTTGCGCGGAGACGCGCTGGCGTTCCTGGCACGCGTCGACCGGATCGTCCTGGACAAGACCGGGACGCTCAGCAATGGCACGCCGCAGCTCGATGCGGTGGAAACATTCGGCGGTTTCGATCGGGACTCCGCGCTGGCCATCGCCGCCGCACTGGAGCGTGAAAGCAACCATCCGCTGGCGCAGGCCTTTGCCCATGTTGATACACCTCATGTCGCGCATAACGTCTCCAGCGTTCCCGGCCAAGGCATCGAAGGCGCGATCGGTGGTCAGGCCTGGCGCCTCGGTCGCGCCGGCTTCGCGTCGAGCCGCCAGGAAGACGACGGGGCGCTGTGGCTTGCGCACCAGGGAGCGCTGGCGGCGCGTTTCGCGGTCCGCGAATCCGTGCGCGACGGCGCCCGCGAGGCCGTGGCCGAACTGCGCGCGCAGGGGCTGGAGGTCGAACTGTGTAGCGGCGATGCACCGATCGCCGTGGAGCATTTCGCCAGACAGGTCGGCATCAGCCGCACGCATGCGCGGCAGACGCCCGAGCAGAAGCTCGCGCTGGTTCGCCGCCATCAGCAGGATGGTGAAGTCGTTGCGATGGTCGGCGATGGCTTGAACGACGCGCCCGTCCTCGCCGGCGCGGACGTGTCGCTAGCGATGGCGGAAGGTGCGGCGCTGGCGCAGCGCGCGGCCGACTTCGTGATCACCAGCCCGTCCCTGATGCGCGTGCCGCAGGCGATCGCGCTGGCCCGGCGCACGCAGCGCATCGTGCGCCAGAACCTGGCGTGGGCGCTGGGCTACAACCTGCTGGCGATTCCACTGGCGGCAACCGGACACGTGACCCCGTGGATCGCCGCGGTGGGCATGGCCGCGTCGTCGCTGCTGGTCACGCTCAATGCGCTGCGCCTGAGCCGGCGAGCGCCTCCGGGGACACCATGAACATCCTTTTGCTGCTCGTCCCGATCAGCCTGGCGCTGCTCGGAATCGCCATCTGGGCCTTCGTTTGGGCCGTGCGTCGCGGCCAGTTCGACGACCTGGACACTCCGGCCATCGATATCCTGCGCGACGATCCGCTTCCAGTAGTCTTGCCGTCAGCAGACTCGCCGAACTCCGGACGCCATGCCGATTGACTGGCTGACGCTGGGCGCGGCCGCGATGGCCGGGCTGCTCGGCGGGGTGCACTGCGCCGCGATGTGCGGCGGCATCGCGACCGGATTCTCGGTGAGCGCGCGTGGCTCCGTTGCGCCCGCGATCGAGGCAAACCTCGGTCGCATCGGCGGCTACGTGATCGCCGGCGCCATTGCCGGTGGAATCGGACACGGCATCGTCGGCGCGGCGCGCGTCGAGGGCCTGGCCACCGCACTGCGCATGCTGGTGGGCCTGGTGCTCGTAGTCGTGGCGCTGCGCCTGCTGGACCGGCAAGGTCGGCTTGGATTCCTTGGAAAGCCGGGCAATCGGATGTGGCAGTTCCTGCGGCCGCTGCAGCAGCGCCTGCTGCCCGCCGACACACGCGCCAAGCGATTGGGCCTGGCGGTGCTGTGGGGATGGCTGCCATGCGGCCTGAGCACCACCCTGCTGGCCGCCGCCTGGCTGCAGGCGAGCGCGCTCAACGGCGCACTGACGATGGCCGCATTCGGACTGGGCACGTTGCCGGTCATGCTGCCGCTGACCTGGAGCGGCGCGCGACTGGGTCGTTGGTTGCAGACACGCTGGCGCAATGCCGGTGCTGCGCTGGTGATGGCAGCCGGCGTGGTTACGCTGGCCGCCCCTTGGCTGCTGCAGGTTCCTGCGCTGCATGGAGTGCTGAGCGCACTGGGTTGCGTCACGCCGGCGGCGTGAGCCAGCAGCGCGCGCTTAGCGACGACGCTGGCGGGGCGCGACGACTTCGGTGTCGTTGCCGTGCGCCAGGCGATTGAGTTCTTCCAGATCAAGGACTTCGACGCGACGCCCATGCACGTCGATCACGCCGTCCTCCTGCAGGCGGGTGAAGCCGCGGCTGACGGTCTCGAGCGCCAGCCCCAGATAGCGCGCGATGTCCTCGCGGCTCATCGGCAGTTTGAACGACACGGGCGACTGCCCGATCTGGCGGAAACGCTCGCCCAGACCGTGCAGGAACAGCGCGATGCGCTCGTTGGCCTGCTTGCGCACCAGCATTTCCATATGGTCGTGATCGCGGTTGACGCTGTGACCAATCACGCGAAGCAGCTGGTGTTGCAGGCTGGGCAATTGCGCGGCCACCACGGTGAGCTGGTCGAACGGCACGTCGCACACGTTGGCATCGGACAGGGCGATCGCCTCGCAGCGGTGCGACCCTTCGCCCAGCGCATCCAGGCCGATCAGCTCGCCGGGCAGGTGGAAGCCGACCACTTGTTCCTCGCCGTCCTCGCTGATGCTGACGGTCTTGAACGCGCCGTCGCGCGCCACATACACCGCCGACAGCAGATCGCCGATGCGGAACAGGCGCTCTCCGCGACCGATGGGACGGCGACGGCGGACGATCTCGTCAAGGCGTTCCAGCTCCGGTGCGGTAATGCCAGCGGGCAGGCAGAGTTGCTGGAGGGAACATTGCGCACAGCTGCGCCGCAGCCGGGCGAGATCGATGGGGGCGGTGGCGTTCATCTGTGGATATTGTCGCACGCGACCCTGCCGCTCGCGACGATGCAGGGCCTTCCCGCCGCGACGAAAAAAGCGAAGGGCGGCCGGAGCCGCCCTTCGCGCCACACACCCGAAACAACCCTCTCGCGGGGCCTGAACGACGCGACCGTGCGGTCAACGTCGCGCACCCACTGTGCGGGGGAAGTTCTGAACCTCAACTACGCCGCGGACCGCGTCTCCACGCGGGCTTAACCTGCGTTGAGAATCTTTCTGCTTGACGTGTCGAACTACTGACCGCGGCTGCGCTGCATCGGATCGTTCGCCATGTTGCCCTCGCGCACGGCGGCGTCCTGCTCCTGTCGCCATTGACTGGCGGTCTTGCAGATGCGCTCGGCGCGGTTGCTGCCGATCGGCCTGATGCGACGGCAGACCAGACGATCTTCGGCGCTCTTCGCCGGTGCGGTGGCGGCAACGGCTGAATCGGCCGGTTGCGCGTCCTGCACAGGCTGTTGTGCCATCGCGGCGCTGGTGAAGAACAAGGCCGCCAACGCGGCGGCATGAAAGCGCTTTTGCATGATTCCCTTCTCTCGTGATGGTCAATTCGCGACCTGCCGCGGGGATGCGAAGGTCGCCCGTGCGCCCCTGTCGATGTGCCCATGGACGCATGGATTGCGATGCTAGGTGGGCGGATGCCCTTCAACGGATGACGGATACGCTCCCACCAGATTCGGAAAAGTAGACGGATTAGACACCCTGCCCGTTCCACACACGGGATAGAGCATCCCCGACTTCCGGGCTTTGTTCCGCCGATGGCGCGCCCACTTCTCCCGTGCAGCGATGGCTGTCCAGGCAGTCCGCCAGGGCCCGTCGCACGGACGTCCGCCCCTCCCCCGATGACCGCGGCGTCCGATGCAGGAGTCAAAGCACAATGAGCAAGAACAAGATGCTGTCCACCGCCCTTCTCGCCGTGCTGGCCGGCGCCTCCGCGTTTGGAGCACAGGCCGCGGACAAGGGCTTCTACGCCGGTGCGGGCGTGGGCCAGTCCTACGTCGACGAGCGTGACTACGATGACGAAGACACCGCGTTCTCCGTGTTCGGTGGCTATCAGTTCAACCGCTACTTCGGCCTGGAAGCGGGCTATGCCGACTTCGGCAAGCTGGAACCGCGCGGCAACGGCGACGAACTCGAAGCCAGCTCGGTATACCTGACGGCCGTCGGCACCGTGCCTTTCACCGACAACTTCTCCGCGTACGCGAAGGCCGGCTTCCAGCGCTGGGATCTGGATACCGCGATTCCGTCCATCGTCGGCAACGACGACGACAGCGGCACGGATCCCACCTACGGCGTCGGCCTGCAGTATCGCTTCACCGATCACCTCGCGCTGCGTGGCGAGTACAGCCGCTTCGAAGTCGAGGACACCGATCTGGACCTGGCGCAACTGCAGGTCCGCTACGACTTCTGATCGCAGCACCGTCTCGCCGCACCCTGGAAAGCCGCCGGCCAATGTCCGGCGGCTTTTCCTTTTGCGGCTGACGGAGGCTGTGGCCTAGCGACCCGGAACCGGAACTGCGTCGTGGTGTTGCGACGCCGGTTCGGGCAATCTCGGCCGAAGCCCGCGTGCGGAGCATCGTCTGGATACTCGCCCGTTGCAGTCCCCGTCACCGACCACGCTGCGCGCCGTGAGCCGCTGGCAGATCGTCGGCCTCTCCATCAACGACGTCATTGGCAGTGGCGTATACCTGCTGCCCGCGGCCGCCGCGGCGCTGCTCGGACCGGCGAGCCTATGGGCCGTGCTGCTGGCCGGACTGGCCGTGAGTCTGCTGGTGCTGTGCTATGCGCAGGCCGCCAGTTATTTCGACACGCCGGGCGCCGGCTATCTGTATGCACGCGAGGCGTTCGGCTCGCTGGCGGGGTTCGAGGTCGGCTGGATGCTGCTGCTCACGCGCGTTGCGACGGCCGCTGCACTGGCGAACGGCCTGGCCGAGGCGGTCACGCACTTCTGGCCGGCAGCCGATGCAGGCTGGCCGCGCATCGCGATCGTCGCCGGATCGCTCGGGCTGCTCTGTGCGATCAACATCGTCGGCGTACGCGCCGCCGCGCATACCGGCGTATTGCTTGCAGTAGGCAAGCTGCTGCCGCTGGCGCTGTTCGTTGCGATCGGCGCGTTCCACGTCGACGCCTCACTGGCCTCGCCGGCCGGTGCGCCGATGTCGATGCGTACGCTGGGCGAAGCGGCATTGCTGCTGCTGTTTGCGTATGCAGGGTTCGAGAATCTCCCCGCCGCCGCGGGCGAGTACCGCAACCCGCGCCGCGACGTGCCCTTCGCGCTGCTGACGATGATCGCGACCGTCACGCTGATCTACGTGAGCGTGCAATGGGTGGCACTGGGCACGTTGCCCGGACTGGCGCAGTCCGCCACGCCGCTGGCCGAAGCGGCCGCACGCTTCAGCGGCGAGACGCTCGCGCTTCTGATGACCGTCGGCGCGGCCATCTCCATCCTCGGTACCAGCAGCAACACGGTGATGATGGCGCCGCGTTATCTGCTCGCGCTGGCGGAAGACGGCTTCGGGCCGCGCGCGCTGGCGAGGATCCATCCGCGGCTGCGCACGCCGGTGGTCGCCATCGTCGTCATCGGCGCGATCTCGCTGGCGCTGGCATTGTCCGGCACGTTCGTGCAGCTGGCGCTGCTGTCGGTGGTGTCGCGGCTTTGCACCTACGTCGGCACCGCCGCGTCGGTGCTGGTGCTTCGCCATCGGCATGGCGATCGGGAGGATGCGCTGCGGCTGCCCGGTGGGCCCGCGATTCCGATTGCCGCGATCGTGCTGAGCCTGGGATTGCTGGCCAGCGCAAGCGCGGCGAACCTGGCGGCGGCGGGCGTTGCGCTGGTACTCGGCGCCCTGATCCATCGCTTCAGGCGCAAGTAAAGGATGCGTCGATGCCGGTCACGAGCCTGCCGGCGCGCCCATCTCCATCAGTTGCTGCTGCAAGTCGTACAGAATCTCCGCATCACCGGGCTGCCAACCGTCGAGTTCGTGCCCGCGGTAGTGACGATGGAACGCGCGCAGCGCGGCCTCGCGGTCGCGCAGGTCGTAGCCGACCAGGCGCATCGCCGCCCAGGGATCGAAGCCGGCGGGCGGTGGCGTGAGCGTCGTACGCGGCCACAGGCCATAGCCGGCCTCGGCCAGGCGTTGCCAGGGAAACAGCGCACTCGGATCGCTCTTGCGGGTCGGTGCGATGTCGCCGTGGCCGATGACCAGGTGGCGCGGAATGTCGAGGCGCGCGGTGATGTCGTCGAGCAGCTTCAGCAGCGTCGCGATCTGCGCCGCGCTGAATGGCTCGGTGCCGTCGTTGTCCAGCTCGATGCCGATGGACGCGGAGTTGAGGTCGGCGATTCCGCTCCAGCGCGAGGCGCCGGCGTGCCAGGCACGCTCGCGCTCGTCGACCAGCTGGTACAGCCGGCCATCGTCTCCGATCAGGTAATGCGCACTGACGCGTCCGGTGGAATTGCGCGTCTGCAGCGTCAGCAACGCGGCCTGCGCGCTTTCCATCTCGGTCTGGTGCAGCACGATGATCTGCGCGCTGCGCGGATTGTGATTAAGCGATGGATGCCACTCCGCCAGCGGGTTGCGCTCCGGCCGTGTCGTGGCGCAACCGGCGAGCAACGTGAGGCAGGCGATGGCAGCGAGGCGATACGGCAGTCGGCGATCCATGCGGTCATGGTATTCACGGTCGGAATGGCCGATTCTTCCACAACCGCAGGGTCGCCTGCGTTCACGTCATTGCGCGAACAGGAAATCCTTCTTGCCCAGCGGCACGCCTTCCTTGCGCAGGATCGCGTAGCAGGTGGTGCAGTGGAAGAAGAAGTTGGGAAGCATGAAGTCGCTGAGGTAATCCGGACCGTCGAACCGGAGGTCGCCCCAGGAGCGCGTGGCCAGCGTGACCGTGCGCGTTTCGCTTCCCTGCAGCTGCTCCTGCGTGAAGCTGCCGATGTACTCGATGGCGCGATCGATGCGCGCGTACAGCTGCGCGAACGTGGTCTCGTCGTCCTCGAACTTCAACGCCTCCACCGCCGCCAGCCGCGCCAGTCCGTTTTTCGCCGTATCGGTGGCGATCTGCACGTTGCGCACCAGCGGCAGCATGTCCTCGATCAACCGCGCCTGCAGCAGGTTCTCCGGCGACGTGCCGGCCTCGCGCGCGTGGTGTTCGCCCACCTGCAGCACATGACGCAGGTTGCGCAGCGCGCGCTGCACGGTGGGGACGATGATGCGGTGAGTCGAGAGTGTCATGGTGCTGTCCGGCCGAAAGGTGCGACCAGCGTAACGGCGACGCGGCGATCCGATTAGCCGGGGCGCGAGGGAATCGGCGTCCCATCCGCGGGCCAATGCAGCGGGCCGCGCTCTTGCGAAGCCACGCGCGCGTTCGTGCGTGGGCGTGGCTGTGCTTCTGCCGTGTTGGTCAGTGGAGGCGAGCGGTGCGAGCCGACTCCGCTTCGAGCGCAGTGAGGAAAGGCGTGCCAACCTTCCGCCGGCACGCCATGTCAAACGCGAATCGCAATCCGGCTTCGCGCAGCGGGTCCGTCAACCCAGCCAGCCGCGCGCGGCCGCGCGTCGCGAGTACGACAGCAGGAACAGCGCGATCACCAGCAGCAGCGCCGGCATCGCGAGGCCGGCCGGCCCAAGCACCTGCCAAGCGGGTGTCACGGCGAAAGTCCCGGCGATCTGCACGATCAGGCCCAGCAGCGACAGCAGGAAGAACGTGATCGCCCAGCGCCGCTTCATCAACAGACCGATGGCACCGAGCACGCCACCGAACACGGCGACGGCATAGGCGATCTGCAGCCACGGCGGCGTGGCCTGAAGGATCTGCCGCTGCTCCGGCGGCATGGCGGCGATCTGCTCGGGCGTAACGGCGATCTGCATGCAGAACATCGCCACGCCCAGCAGGTTCCACAGCAGTGCCAGCACGGCGACGATCCAGTAGCTGGCGGGACGCGACGATACGACGGCGGTAGTCATCTCGCTCTCTCCGTCCGGGCGGGAGTGCCCGCGCCAGCCTACGCCGATGCCGCGCTGCGGCACGCGCTCCGCCGACCGGCGGCATGCGCTCAGGCCTTGCGGATCGCGTGGCCGCCGAACTCGCCGCGCATGGCCGCCAACAGCTTGTCGGCGAAGGAATCGTCCTCGCGCGAGCGCAGCCGCTCCAGCAGCGACAGCGTGATCACCGGCGCGGACACGTCCAGCTCGATGGCTTCCGCCACGGTCCAGCGTCCTTCACCCGAATCGGCAACGTACGGCGCGATGCCCTCCAGCGTGGGATTGCGCTGCAGCGCGTTGGCGCTGAGGTCGAGCAGCCACGAACGCACCACGCTGCCGTGCCGCCAGATCTGCGCGATCTGCGCGACGTCCAAGGCGAACTCGTCCTTGCGCTGCATGATCGCGAAGCCTTCGGCATAGGCCTGCATCATTCCGTACTCGATGCCGTTGTGGACCATCTTGGTGAAGTGGCCCGCGCCGACCGGACCGACGTGGCCCCAGCCGCGGTCCGGCGCGGGCGCCAATGTTGCGAAGATCGGGCGCAGGCGTTCCACCACCGTCGGCTCGCCGCCGACCATCAGGCTGTAGCCTTCGGCCAGGCCCCACACACCGCCGCTGGTGCCGCTGTCGACATAGCCGATGCCGTGCCCGTACAGCATCGCGCCGCGACGCACAGTGTCCTTGTAGAACGAGTTGCCGCCGTCGATCAGCGCATCGCCCGCATGCAGGTGCGGCAGCAGTTCGGAGATGGTGCGATCCACTACTTCGCCGGCCGGCACCATCATCCACAGCACGCGCGGCGTAGGCAGGCGCTCGATCAGCTCCTGCAACGACGCGACCGCTTCGATGCCGCCCTGCGCCGCCTGTTCGCGTGCCTGCACGCCCGGGTCGAAGCCCACCACGCGGTGGCCGCCCTGCACCAGCCGCTGCGCCATGTTCGCGCCCATGCGGCCCAACCCGATCATGCCCAGCTCCATGTCGACTCCGTGATGTGGCGACGCGCGGTCGCGAAGCCGACAGCATGGCGCATGCGCGCGTGCACTTCACGCATGTACGTGCGAAGAACGCGTTAAACCGCGACGAGGGCTCAGGTGATTGCGACGGAACCGGACGACTCCGGCAGGGCAGTGTCGTCAGTGCGTGACCGGAGGCGCTTCCGCGGCCTGCGGTTCGCGCTCGCGACGTTCGCGCTCGAGTTCGGCGAGGTACTCCTCGAGCGTGTGGCCCAGCGCGGCGGCCTCGCGACCGGCGGCGTGCAGCAACGCAGGCGAGGCTTCCAGCCGCAGCGTGCGGTCGGCCTGCGACTGCACGGCCATCACGTGGCGCAGCATCGCCAGCGCCATCGCCGCACTTTCGCTGCGCGCCACGACGCGACCGCCCAGCACCAGCAGCCACTCGTTGTCGCGCCAGCCGACGCCACCGACGGAGGCATCGTCCTGGTCGAGCAGTTGCGCATGCGGCTGCAGGGAGGCACCCAGGCGGCGGATCGGCCCGGTCGGCTGCTTCTTCTTGCGCAGGTCACGCCGGGCCTTGGAATTGCGGGACATGGCGGCTTCACCTGCGTTCGTCGGGGCGGGCATTCTAGGCGCTGACGGCGGGCTGCGCGATCACGGCCGCAGCGGCGCCATCACTTTGAGGTCGCGCAGCGTGTAGCCCTTCGCCGCCGCGTTGGCCTTCAGCCGCTGGAACAACGCCCGGTTCATCTCCGGCGTGCGCGAGAGGATCCACAAATGGTCGCGGTCCGGGCCACCGACCACGGCCCAGCGGTATTCGGGGTCCACCTCGATCACCCAGTAGTCCGCCCACACCCACGGCAGCCAGGAGAGCCACTCGGGTGCGAAGCGCACCTGCAGCGCGCCGGGTTCGTCCGGCACGCGGCGCGCCACACCTTCGGACACGTCGGTCTTGCCGTCTTCCGTGCGGCACGCGTTGCGCACGCCGATCGTGCCGTCCGGGCGCGGCGTATACGTCGCGGTGATGTCGCCCACGCACTGGCGCTGCCAGAACATCGGCAGGTGCGCGATCTCGTGCCACCGGCCGCTGTAGCGCTGAAGATCCAGCACCGGCACGGGCGCATTGCGCGAACCCTGCGCCATGCGGGCAGCGCGCAGGCCAGCAGCACCAATCCCGTTGCCAAGCGCCGCATCGCCGCCTCCGTTCGTTGCCTGCGCTGAGCGTGGCGATCACGGCGTCGTGGTCGCGTGAGCGCTCAGGGTGCGTGGCGCAGGGCGCCCGCATAGCGCAACGCCATGCCCAGCCATGGCAGGCTCACTTCCACGCTGAAGGCGTACGCACCGTTGGCATCGATGCGCTTGCCCGCGTCGACCCGCGGCATGCACGCCAGCGGCACGCGCACACGGTGCAACCATGCTGCGCGCGGGCGCCATCGCCAGCTACCGTCTTCCACCGCGACGTCGAGTGCGAGCCGCACCGGTCCGGTGTCTTCCACCCAGTAGCCGTGCGGCCATGCACCGACGGGCTCGAAGCGCGAGTGCATCGCGTGCGCGTCGCCGAAGGTGCGCGACCAGTGCAGTGCGCGCTGGTCGCTGTGGATGTCCACGCGCAGCGACGTGGTGCCTGCCGACGTCGGCAGGCCCATGCGCCGCGCCAGGCGCCGTCCAACGCGACCGGCCAGACCGTTGCCGAACTCCACCGTCACCGGCCCTTCGAGCACGCCACCGTGGCGATGCAGCTCACGCAAGCGCGGATGCAGGTACTGGAAACCTTCGCCGAACCAGCGCTCGGTGGCATGCATGCGGGCGTTCCCCTGGGACCGTCCACAGTGTGGCAGAAGCGATCAGCGGAACGGCGACAGCGCCGTCGTGCAGCAGACGTACGACACCGCGTGGCTGCGGAACCATGCGCGGCGCCGCGCTTGGCGGGGGGCTGGCTCGGGGCCGCGTTCGGGTTCGTTCGAACGAACGGGTTCGGGCGACTCCTGCGCCAGCGATACCGCAAGCTGCGGATCCTGTATGTAGCCTTGCTGGAACAGCAGTCCGGTGTAGAGGTTCATGGCGTACTCCCTGTGCCTTCAGCGAACGGGAGTCACACCATATTGCGCAATCTGGCGGCAAAGAAGCGAGGGTTTGGCAAGACACGCTTGAACCAGGTTCAAGGCTCGTGCGGTGCCTTCAACGGGCCAGCGCACGCAGCGTTTCCAGGCGGTCGGCCTCGCTCGCGGGCTTGTCGTGCCGCCAGCGCAGGATGCGCGGAAAGCGCACCGCGATCCCCGACTTGTGCCGCGTACTGCGGTTGACCGCCTCGAAGCCGAGTTCGAACACGTGTTGCGCCGGCAGCACGCGCACCGGGCCGAAACGCTCGCGCGTGTTGGCGCGGATCCAGCGGTCCAGCGCGAGGATTTCCTGGTCGTCCAGCCCCGAGTACGCCTTCGCCACGGGCACCAGCGTGTCGCCGTCCCACAGGCCGAAGGTGTAGTCGGTGTGCAGCGTGCTGCGCCGTCCCGAGCCCGGCTGCGCGTAGAGCAGCACGGCGTCGATGGTGAGCGGATCGATCTTCCACTTCCACCAGTCGCCGCGACGCCGACCGGTGCGATACGGCGAATCGCGGCGCTTGAGCATCAGGCCCTCCACGCCACGCTCCCGCGCCTGGCTGCGCAGCACCGCAGCGGCGTCCCAGCTTTCGGCCACGACCAGCGGCGAGGCGATGATCGCCGTCTGCGCGGACGACGCCAGCAACTGTTCGAGCCGTGCGCGGCGTTCGTGCAGGGGGAGTTCTCGCAGGTCTTCGCCGTGCAGCTCCAGCAGGTCGTAGGCGAGCACGCGCGCGGGCGTGGCGGCGAGGACCTTCGCACCCGGCTTGCGGCGCTGGATGCGCGTCTGCAGCGCGGTGAAGGGCAACGGCAGGTCGCCTTCGCGCCAGCCCAGCAGTTCACCGTCGATCACCGCATCGTGCGGAAGATGCGCGGCAGCGGCTTCGATCTCGGGAAAGCGTCCATCCAGCCGTTCCTCGCCGCGCGACCACAGCGCGATCTCGCCATCGCGGCGGATCAGCTGCAGGCGGATGCCGTCCCACTTCCACTCCAGCATCCAGTCGTCCACCTGACCCAGCGAAGCGGGTTCGGCTTCCAGCGGCGAGGCCAGGAAGAACGGATATGGCTGCTGCCGGTCGCTGGCGAGCGGCAGTGGCGACAGCAGATCGCGCAGGAACTGCGGCGACGGCGTCCACGCACCCAGCATGCGCTGCGCGATCAATGCGATGCCCAGCCCCGACAGATCGGCCAGCGCCTGCTGCACCAGCCGCTGCGAAACGCCCACGCGCAAGGCGCCGGTCAGCAGCTTGTTGAACAGCAGGCGCTGCTCGCCCGGCAGCGTGCGCCAGCCCTCGACGACGGCTGCGTGGCGTTCTTCCGGCGTGCGGTTGGCGACGGGCAGCAGGTGGCGCTCGATCCACTCGCTCAATGCGCGTTCGGGCGCATCGTCGGGCGGATCGTCCAGCAGCAGCGCGAGCGTTTCCGCGAGGTCGCCGACATGGGCCTGGCTCTCGTCCACCAGCCATTCCGGCAGTCCGCTCTCGACGGCGATCCAGTCGCGCAGTTCGCGCGTGTTGGCGATGCGCGACAGCTTTCCACCCGACAGCAGCCACAGCCCCCACGCGGCATCCGCCGCCGGCGCATCGCGGAAGTACGCGGCCAGCGCCGCGCGCTTGTCCAGCGTGGCCGTGCTGCGGTCCAGCTCGCGGAACAGCTCGGCGAAACGCTTCATGGCGTGGCGCCAGCGACGGTCGGGAACGCCTCCGCCTCGAAGCCGCGCTCGCGCAGCACACCCACCAGCGCGTCGCTGTTGCCGTGCGTGGCGATGATGCGGCGCGCGCCGGTTTCTTCGATGGTCCTCAACAGGCCGGGCCAGTCCGCGTGATCGGAGAGCACGAACCCGCGGTCGAAATTGCGTCTTCGGCGATTGCCGCGGATGCGCATCCATCCCGATGCGAAACCACGCTGCGCGCGCCGGAACCGCCGCAGCCACGGACTGCCCGCGGCCGAGGGCGGCGCCAGCACCAGTTGCCCGGCGAAGTCGAAGCGCGGCGGCGCATCGGACACCAGCTGCGTGTCGAGCATCGCCACGCCCGCGTTGCGGTAGACCTCCACCGGTCCGGCCATCGCGCCGTGGAGCCACGCCGGAGGTTCGCCGAGGCGATTCAGTTCGGCCAGCACGCGTTGCGCCTTGCCCAGCGCATAGCAGAACAACACCGCCGCTTCGCCGCGCTCGCCGCAGTGCTGGCGCCACTGCGCGATCTCGCGTGCCACGTCGGCCGGTTCCGGCCAGCGGTACACCGGCAGCGCGAACGTGGTTTCGGTAATGAACACGTCGCAGGCCAGCGGCTCGAACGCCTCGCAGGTGGGATCGTGCTGGCGCTTGTAGTCGCCGGACACCACCCACACGCGGCCATCGGCTTCGATGCGCACCTGTGCGGAGCCGAGCACGTGCCCGGCCGGATGCAGCGATACGCGCGCATCGCCCAGGCCGAACGGTGCGCCGTACCCGTGCGCGATGTGGCGTTGCGGGCCCAGGCGCCATTCCAGGATCGGCAGCGAAGACGATGCGCAGTGGTATTCGCCCATGCCCTCGCGCGCGTGGTCGCCGTGCCCGTGGGTGATGACGGCGCGCGGCACCGGCAGCCACGGATCGATGTGGAAGTCCCCCGCCGGGCAGTACAGGCCTTCGGGTCGCAGCACCACCAGGTCGCCGGGCGAACTCATGTGCGCCGCCGGATCACCCGCCCCACAGGTGCCCGTGTTCGGGCAGGCCGGGTCGTTGCTGGCGCAGCACGCAGAAGCGGTGCCCGCTGGGCGCTTCCATCACCCACCAGGTGCGCACCTGCGCGATGCGCCGCGCGCCGAGTGCTTCCAGGCGACGCACTTCCGCTTCCACGTCGGTGGCTTCCAGGTCCAGGTGCACGCGACTGGGGTGATCGACCGACTGCAGCAGGATGCACGGCTGCCCTTCCTCGGTCTGCAGTTGGCGATAGTGCGCGTCGGCCGGATCCTTCAACCGCCGGCTGGAATGCCCCAGCGCCGCGGCCCAGAACGCGGCCGCATCGTCGAGATCGACGCCACCGCAGTCGATGACGATCTGGGCAAGACGGCTGCGATGCATGGCCGCTCCATCCGCTTCGGTGTTGCGTGGAGCCTAGCCACGACGCAATCACAGAGCGGTGAACGCTCACGTGATGCTGATGTTGTCCGGCGTGACGCGGTCCGGATCCCAGCGCAGGCGGCGCTGTGCCCAGGTTTCCGCCGTCTGCGGCTTGACGAACAGCGCAGTGACATCGGGATGCTTGCGCTGCACCGCGCGCTCGATGCGCATCACGCAGGCCTCGATCTGGGGCGTGGTCAGCACATCATGGAAGTCGGCGCTGAGCGCGGCGATGATGCTCTCCGGCCCCATCTGCTGCGTCAGCACGCCGTTGGCGCAGCGCACGTCCGGGTCGTCGCCGGCGATGCGCAGGATGTCGTCCACCACCTGGCGCTGCGCGGCCTCGCCCATCAGCAGTCCCTTGGTCTCGCGCGCCAGCAGCGCGGCCGTGATGGCCAGTACCGCACCGATGCCGAGCGATGCGTAGCCGTCGTAGCGCGGATCGCCGGTGACCTGCGCGGCGATGATGCCCGCCAGCGCGATCAGCAGGCCCAGCATGGCGGCGGTGTCCTCGAACAGCACGGTGAACGTGCTCGCGTCCTTGCTGTCGCGGAAGGCCTGGAACCAGCCGCGCTCGCCCTTGGCCGCGCGGAACGCCTTGAACGCCACCCACCACGTGATGCCCTCGAACACCAGCGAGGCCCCCAGCACGATGTAGTTGACCAGCGGGTTCTCGATGTGCCGCGGATGGCGCAGGTGTGCGATGCCTTCGTAGAACGAGATGCCGGCGCCCACCGCGAACACCATCAGCGCGACGATGAACGCCCAGAAGTACAGCTCGCGGCCATAGCCGAACGGATGCGCCGCATCCGGCGGACGGGATGCCCGGCGGATGCCGTGCAGCATCAGCACCTGGTTGCTGGTGTCGACCAGCGAATGCACGCCCTCGCTGAGCATCGCCGAGCTGCCGGTGATGGCGGCGGCGGCGAACTTGGTGACGGCCACCGCCCCGTTGCCCAGCAGCGCTGCGACCACGACCTTGCGGCCGGATGCGGCCATCCCTCACTCCCGGTGTTGCGTCGATCCGGCGATGGTCCTTGGCGACGGGTAAATCCTTCGTGCAGATGGCGTGGTCAACGCATCCAAAGCCATTGCGCCAGCCAGGCCACCGTCAGCGCGATCAGCGTGGTCAACGGGATGCCGACGCGAAGGAAGTCGGCGAATCGGTATTGCCCGGGGTTGAGGATCAGCAGGTTGCCGTGATGGCCGATGGGCGTGAGGAACGAAGCCACCGCACCCATCGCGATGCAGATCACCAGCGGCAGGGGCGGCAATCCCAGGCTGTCGGCCAGCGACAGCGCGATGGGCACCAGCAGCACGGTGGTCGCCGCGTCCGACAGGATCTGCGTGAGCAACGCGGCCGCGGCGAACAGCAGCAGCAACAACGTCAGTTGCGGAAGCCCCTGTGCGTGGTCGGCCAGCAGTCCGGCCAGCAGGTCCGCGGTGCCGGTGCGGTCCATCGCCATGCCCAGCGGAATCACGCCGGCGATCATCACGTAGATGCGCACGTCGATCTCGCGATACGCGCGCGCCAGCGTGGTGCAGCCGGCCAGCACCATCAGCGCCGCGCCGGTGAGGAACGCGACCTGCGGCGCAACGATCTCGCTGGCGGCCGCGGCGATGGTCGCCAACAGGATCGCCAGCGCCACCGGCGCGCGTCGCGGCGTACGCGCCTCGGCCTGGAACGGGATCAGCAGCAGGAAGTTGCGATTGCCGCCGAGCGTGGCGAAGGCGTCGGGATGACCCGAGAGCACCATCAGGTCGCCTTCGCGCAGCACCAGTTCCGACAGCTCGCCGTGCAGCCAGCCGTCGCGCCGCCACAGGCCCACCACCACCACGTCGAAACTGCGCACGAAGTCGATGGCAGCCACGGTGCGGCCGATGAACTCCGAACGCGGCGCCACCACGGCCTGCACCAGCGTCTCGTGCCCCGGTGTCTTCTCGCCGTCGCCGTCGCCGTACTTGGCCACGGCGTGCAGCGACAGGCCGGGCTCGTCGTCGCGCAGCGCGGCGATCTGCTCCGGCGTGGCGCGCACCAGCAGTACGTCGCCGCCCTGCAGTTCGCAGTCCTCCGGCTGGTTGGCCAGGCGCTCGCCATGGCGCAGCCAGTCCACGGTCTCCAGCCGTCCCTTGAAGTGCTTGCGGAATTCGCCCAGCGAACGGCCGATCCACGACGAGTCGTCGTCCACCAGCAGTTCGGTGTAGTAGCGGTCCAGCTTGAGGTAATCGTCGGCGCTTTCGCCCTGCCGGCGCGGCAGCAGGCCCTTGCCGAGCAGCATGAACAGCGATCCGATCAACACCAGCGCCGCGCCGATCGGCGTGAAGGTGAACAGGTCCATCGGCGGCTGCCCATGCTGGCGCAACTGGTTGCTGGCCAGTAGGAAGGCGGGCGCACTGATCAGCGTGAGCGTGGTGCCCAGCGATGCGGCCAGCGACATCGGCATCAGCAGTCGCGAGGCCGCAATGCCGCTGTCGCGCGCGATGCGCAGCACCACCGGCAGCATCATCGCCGTGACCATGAGGTGATGCGAGAACGCAGCCATCATCGCGGTGGCCGGCATCAGCACCGCGATGGCCCGCCACTCGTTGCGCCCCGCCGCGCGCCCGATGGCCGCACCGATGCGCTCGGTGATGCCGGTGGACGACAGGCCCGCCGACAGCACGAACACGCTGGCCACGATGATCGCCGGCTCGCTGGAGAAACCCGACAGCGCCTCCCGAGGCTCCAGCAGGCCCGTCAGCGTGAGCGCGAGCGCGGTCAGCATGGCCACCAGGTCCACGCGCAGTTTCTCGCTGATGAACAGGGCCAGCGCGGCGGCGAGGATGACCAGGAACAGCGCCTGTTCCAGCGTCACCGGCATGCGTCACTCCACGGCGACGTCGATTGGATGTTCAGAACCATTTCTTGTACTTGCCCACGATGGCGGCGATCACGGTGACCGCCAGCATGCCACCGATCGCGATCCAGAAGCCCAGCGCCGCGGTATTGAAGAACGGTGCGTCGAAATTCATGCCCAGCACGCCGGCGATCACGGTCTGGCAACCGATGACCACCGTGGCGAAGGTCAGCAGCTGCATCGAGCGGTTGGTGCGCAGCGCGATCTGGTTGGAGAACAGCTCGAAACTGCCGATGACCAGCTCGCGGGCATTTTCCACGACGTCCATCGCGCGTTCGAAGTTCTCGTTGAGCTGCTGGAACTGGCGCGTGACCTGGTCGTCGTGGTCCGGGTGGAAGTCGGGCCGGGCCAGGCTGGCGTACAGGCGCCGGTGCGGTGCGAGCATGCGGCGCAGGCGCGAGGCACCCTTGCGCATGCGGCTGAGCTCGTTGGTGCTCTGGTCGTAGCGGTTGCGCAGCACATCTTGTTCCAAGCGCTCGACCTCGCGCTCGAAGTCGGACACCGCGGCGAAATAACTGCCCAGCTGCCAGTCCAGCAGCGACACCACGAAGCTGGCCTCGTTGAGCATGCCCAGGCGTGTGTCGCCATGCTCGCGCTTGCGGATCGCGGGAATGAATTCGATGGGCCGATGGTGCAGCGTCAGCACGAACTCCGGACCTGCCGCGACCGTCAGCACCACGCCGTCGAAGCGCAGTTCTCCAGCGTGGTGTGCAACCACCGCCTGGATCACCAGGTAATCGCCGTAGCTGCGCAGCAACGGCGCCTGGCCGAACTGGGTGAGATGCGGCAATGCTTCCTCGGGAATGCCCAGCTTCTCCGCGACGCGCTCGACCAGCTCGGGCGCCTCGCAGTCTATGTCCACCCACAACAGGTCGTTCTTGTCATCGGGTGGACGGATTTCGTCGATGGCCAGATCTTGATCGGACCCGTCACTGCGGTAGAGCACGATGTGTGCGCATGCCGATCCGCCCCGGCCGGGCTGCCTGTCCGCTGCTGTGCTGCTCGCTTGCATGCCTTCTCGCTGCCTGGTGTCCACGGACGTCCCCGTCCCGTCCGACGACGGGACGTTTTCACAGGCGCCTGCATGGACGGGTGAAGGCGGGGCGTCTCAGCTGCGGTCGACGATGCGGCAGATGCGGCCATCGCGGAAGCCGAACTCCGTGCGTCCGGCAAGCTCCAGCACCGAGCCGGCGCCGGGCCCGCCCGGCACGTCGGCAGCCAGCGTGCCGCGATAGTCGATCCGGGCCACGGCGCCATCGCCGTCCACACGCAGCGAGGTGACGCGCTGCTCACGGTCGGCGAACAGCACGGCCGCCGCTTCGGCCAGTGCACGGAACGCGTCCACGCCGTCGGCCGATGCGGTGAGCTGGCCGTTCGCATGATTCTCGAAGCGCACGTCGGGCGTGAGCAGCGACAGCATCGTTTCGACGTCGAACGCGTTGTAGGCCGCGACGTAGCGCGCGACCAAAGCTTCCCTTTCGTCCTGCATCGCCTCGTTCATTCCTCGAGCGTGAAGCCGACCTTGACCGTCACCTGCCAGTGCGCCACCTGTCCGTCCTCGACGTGCCCGCGCACGTCCTGCACCTGGAACCACTTGATGTTGCGGACCGTCGTGGACGCGCGCTCGATGGCGCGGCGGACCGCATCGTCGGTGCTGGTCTTCGAAGACCCGGTGAGTTCGACGGACTTGTAGACGTGCTCGCTCATGGTCGTGCTCCGGCGGTGGAAGTCGTGCGGCCCTGCGCAGGCGGTCGATGGTAAACCCCGCGCATAAGCGCTCCGTGATGCCGTCCGTCGCCGCCGCGCACTCGGTCATCGAGCGGCTGTTCCGCGCGATGCGCACACGGGTAATCTGCGCGAAGGGGAAACGTGCCGGGGGCACGCAATGTGGACCGGGATCGGAATGGCGGTCGCCTTCACGGCGGCCCTGGCATCGTCGGTGGCGCCGTCCAGCGCGTGGAAGACGACCGCGCCGCCGGGCAATGACGCGCAGTGGCGATGCGCCAACCACGCCCGCAACGAATGGCGCGTGCAGACCGACGCGCGCGGTGGCCTTCTGTTTGCCGCGCCGCCCGCACGGCGTCCGGAGTTCTCGCTGCGCCTGCCCGGCGGTGGCCGGCTGGTCGGCATCGACAAGGGCGAGTTCGGCGGTTCGGTGGACTGGGTGTCCGATTCGGGCAGGGAGCGGCTGCAGTTGCTGCAGACCAACCCGGTCGCGTTCACCCAGTACCAGGGCGATGTGTACATCGCCTCAGGCCTGTCCCACCTAGGCGACGAGTACGGCGAGGTGTACCGCATGCACCGGCTCGCGCCGACGCGCTGGCAGATCGACAAGGTGCTCGACATCGACGAGGCGCCCACCGCGGCGCTGGCCGAATCGGAGGTGTGGACGCTGGTGACCACGCACGGCGTGATGCGCGTGGACCTGCGTTCGTTCACCGCCACGCGCATGCACGTCAACGCGCGCTGGGGCAGCGTGTATCCGAATTCCGTCGTGCACCGCCAGGGCCGCTGGTACATCGGCGCGCGCGGCGCGGTGATGCGGCTTTCGCCAAGCGGCGACGCCTATCGAGAGGAATGGATGGTCCCGCCGGACTGCGCCGCGGCGACGGCCGACTTCTGCCGCTGCCGGGAGTAAGGCGCGTCAGCCCTGCGCCGGCTCGTCCGCGTTCGCGGCCCCGGCGATGCGCACCGGTTCCACCGGCGGCGAACCGGGTGCCGGCGCGCGCGGGCTCGGCAGGGTGTCGACCGGCGTCTCCTCGTTTTCCGCATTGAGCACCACGATGCTGATGCGGCGGTTGATCGCCGCGCGCGGATCCTGCTTGTCGAAGGGCACCGACGCGGCCAGTCCCACCACGCGCGAGATCTGTTCCTCCGCGAGCCCGCCCTCGACCAGTGCGCGCCGCGCCGCGTTGGCGCGTTCGGCCGACAGTTCCCAGTTACCGTAGCCGCCGGCGGAGTGGTACGGGATCTCGTCGGTGTGCCCGCTCAGCGCGACGCGATGGTGGCCGTCGTTGAGCAGCCCGCCCAGCTCGCCCAGGATCGCGTGCGCATAGTCCTTCAGGCGCGCACTGGCCAGGTCGAACATCGGCCGGTTCTGGCGGTCGACGATCTGGATGCGCAGGCCTTCGCGGGTGAGGTCGATCAGCAGCTGATCCTTGAATGGCGCCAGCGCCTGGCTGCGCTCCATGGCTTCCTCCAGCGCGCGCTTGAGCGCGTCAAGCCGGCGCTTCTCCTCCGCCTGCGCGGCCGCCTTGGCGGCCTCCTTCGAGATCCGCATCGGCTCGCGCGCGCCGAACTCGGCGCCATGCCCGCCCGCCACCGCGACGGCGCTGGTGGTGGGGATCAACCGATCCGCGGCGCCACCGGGTCCGTTCGCGCCCGGCGCTGGCTTGAGCGACTGGCCCACCACTGCGCTGGGGTTCTTGAAGTACTCGGAGATCGCGGCACGCTGCTGCTTGTCGGTGATGCCGACCAGCCACATCACCAGGAAGAACGCCATCATCGCGGTGACGAAGTCCGCATACGCGACCTTCCACGCGCCACCATGATGCCCGCCCGCGACACGGCGGATCGGTCGCAGGATGATGACCGGACGGTCGCCGTCGGCGGCCATCAGCGCTTGCTCCGCAGGTGCGCGTCCAGGTCGGCGAACGCCGGGCGCATGTCGGAGAACAGCAGCTTGCGGGCGAACTCCACCGCCACGCTCGGCGCATAGCCGCGCACGCTGGACACCAGCGCCATCTTGATCACTTCGAATGCCTTGGCTTCTTCCTGCGCATGGTGGTGCATGGCTGAGGCCAGCGGGCCGATGAAACCGTAGCCCAGCAGGATGCCCAGGAAGGTGCCGACCAGCGCCGCGGCGACGTGGTGGCCGATTTCCGCCGCCTCACCGCCGATCGAGGCCATGGTGATGACGATGCCCAGCACCGCCGCGACGATGCCGAAGCCCGGCAGCGAGTCGGCGAGCACCTGCAGCGCGTGCGCGGGTTCGGCGGCTTCCTTGCTGTGCGTTTCCAGCTCGATGTCGAGCACCTGTTCCAGCTCGTGCGGCGCGAAGTTGCCGCTGACCATCAGGCGCAGGCAGTCGGTGGTGAACTCCAGCAGTCGCTTGTCGGCCATCAGCTTGGGATAGCGCGAGAACAGCTCGCTGGACGCCGGATCGTCGACGTCGCGCTCGATGCCCATCAGCCCCTCGCGACGCGCCTTCTGCAGCACGTCGTAGAGCATGGCGAGGATGTCGACGTAATCGCTCTTCTTGTAGTGCGAGCCCTTGAGCAGGCGCGGAATGCCCGAGGCGACCGCCATCACCACCTTCTTCGGATTGGCCGCTAGGAACGCGCCCACGGCGGCGCCGCCGATGATGAGCAGCTCATAGGGCTGCCACAGCGCGCCCAGCTTGCCGTGCGACAGCACGAAACCGCCCAGCACGCTGCCGAGCACGACGATGAAACCGATGATGATGAACATGAAGAGGCCCCGAATTGCATCCGGGTTAACGGCGTGCGAGGGTCAACATTGAGGTGGCAATGGCAGCGATGCGATGGCGTTCACACCGCGCGTGAAGACGCCATGCCGCGACGCTGCGCAGCGCGACTCAACCCTCGATCGCGTCGCCGAAGGCCAGTGCGCTGGCCTTGCTGTCGCCCACCAGCGCACCGCGCATGCGCTCTTCGGTAAGCGGACGCACGGCCCAGTTCACCACGACGCCCTGCGCGCCCGGATGGATCATCGCGATGGCGAGGAAATACGAGCGGTCCTCGCTCACGCAGTACCAGAACGCGTCGGCCGGTTCGTCCTCGACGCCATCGTCCGCCAGCATGGGCGAGCGGCAGATCTTCACCACGCGCAGCTGCGCGCCGCTGACGGTGCCGTGCGGGGTGTCGAACTCGAGCGCGCGGAAGCTCGCCTGCAAGGCCTGTTCCAGCCGCTGCCGGCTGCGACGCTGCGCGACGATGCCGACGACGATCACCACCAGGAAGACCCCGAGCATCAGCTGATCCATGCCAATCCTCCCCTCACCTGCCAACCTCCATCACGTTTTCGGCACCCACCCGCCGTCCTGAACCTGCCGCTCACTGCCCGGCGGGCGCAGGCAGCAGAGGCTGCAGCAGTTCCATCGTGCGCGCCAGCGCACCACGTCCGGTTTCCACGAGCGCGCGGCCAGCGGTGGTCATGCGTTCACGTGCCTGCGCGTCGGCCAGCAGTTCGGCTAGCGCCCCGCGCACGCCGTCGGCATCGGGCACCACGCGCAGCGCGCCCGCATCTTCCAGGCGCTGTGCGATCTCGACGAAATTGTGCAGGTGCGGCCCGGTGACGATGGCCGTGCCGGTGGCCGCGGGTTCCAGCAGGTTGTGCCCACCGATGGCCTGCAGGCTGCCTCCGACGAAGGCCACGTCCGCGCAGGCGTAGAAGCTCATCAGCTCGCCCAGCGTGTCGACCACGAACACCGCATCGCCCGCGCCGGGCCACTGCTGGCGCGAACGCGTCGAGACGCTCCACCCGGCCGCGCGCGCGGCGTCGGCGACGATGCGGAAGCGCTCGGGGTGGCGCGGCGCCCACAGCAGCAGCAGGTCCGGAAACTGCGCGCGCAGGCGACGGTGGATGGCGATCACCGCCGGCTCCTCGTCCTCATGCGTGCTCGCGGCGATCCACACCGGCCTCGCCCCCGCACAGCGGCGGCACTGCGCGGCGAATTCGGCCAGGTGATCGGGCACGGCGACGTCGAACTTCAGGTTGCCCACTTCCAGCACCTGCTCCGGCCGCGCGCCCAGGCGGATGAAGCGCTCGCCATCGGCATGCGACTGCGCGGCGACCGTGCGCACGGTGCGCAGCGCGCGGGCGACCAACGGCGCCAGCACGCGGTAGCCGCGCAGCGAGCGCTCCGACAGGCGTGCGTTGAGGATCACCGCCGGGATGCCGTGGTCGCGGCAGCCGAACAACAGGCTGGGCCACAGCTCGGTTTCCATGATCAGCGCGGCGTGCGGACGGAAGTGCGCGAGGAAACGCGCGACCGCACCGGGCAGGTCGTAGGGTACGTACACATGCTCGACCGCATCGCCCCATGCCGCGTGCACGCGTTCGGAGCCAGTGGGGGTGATGGTGGTGACCAGCAGGCGCAGGTCCGGCCGCGCGCGGCGCAATGCGTTGACCAGCGGCACCGCGGCATTGACCTCGCCCACCGACACCGCGTGCACCCACAGCGTGCGCATCGGCGGACGATCGCCGTACAGCGCGTAGCGTTCCTGCCAGCGCTGGAAATACGCGGGCTGGCGCAGCCCGCGCCAGATGAGGTGGTAGACCGTGATGGGCGCCAACAGATAGAGGGCGACCGAATACAGGCCGCGCAGGAGGCGCTCGATGGGGTCTGTCGGCATCGCGCCTAGGATAACGAAGCGTGTGTGCGTGAGGCGAAGGCAAATACGTCACGGCCGCTTGCGGTCTACTGCCCCGCAACGCGCAGGCCCTAGAATCGCGCCATGTCCAAGGCTGTCGAATCCCCCACTTCCCCGCCCCCACCGCCGCTTGGACCGCGCCACTGGCCGATGTGGCTGGCGCTCGGTGTCATGTGCCTGGGCGCGCGCCTGCCGTGGTCGTTGCAGCGCGGCCTGGGTCGCGCCATCGGCGCGGTGGCGCTGCGCATCGCCGGTACGCGCCGCCGCGCCGCGGAGATCAACCTGGCGCTGTGCTTCCCCGAGAAGACGCCGGCGGAGCGTGAGCAATTGCTGCGCGAGAGCTTCCACGACCTGGGCGTGGGCTTCTTCGAATTCGCGCGGGCCTGGTGGGGCTCGGCCGAGCCGATGCGGCGCACCGTGCGCATCGAAGGCCTGGAACTGCTGGACGAAGTCCGCGCGCGGGGCCGTGGCGTGCTGATGGTCTCCGGTCACTTCATGACCCTGGAAATGTGCGGCCGGCTGATGTGCGATCACCTGCCGCTGGCCGGCATGTACCGCCGCCATCGCAGCCCGGTGATGGAGTGGGCCGTCAAGCGCGGCCGGTTGCGCTATGCGAAGGCGATGTTCACCAACGACGAGGTCCGTCCGGCGATCCGCCACCTCAAGCAGGGCGGGTTCCTCTGGTATGCGCCGGACCAGGACATGCGCGGCAAGGACACGGTGTTCGTGCCGTTCTTCGGCGTGCCCGCGGCGACGATCACGGCCACGCACCAGTTATCGCGCCTGAGCGGCAGTGCGGTGGTGCCGTTCTTCCATCGTCGCGAGGGCGCGGACTACGTGCTGCGCATCGGCGCACCGCTGGAGGAGTTCCCCTCGGCGGATGCGGCGGTGGACAGCGCGCGCGTCAACGCGTCCATCGAAGCGATGGTGCGCGAGGCTCCGACGCAGTACCTGTGGATCCACCGGCGCTTCAAGCGGCGCCCGCCCGGAATGACCTCGCCTTACCGCTGAGTCAGTCGCGCGCGAGCAGGCTGCCCGCGTACAGCGCGGCCAGCAGCAGCGTCAGGCCGCCCCAGAAGGTCGAATAGAACGCCAGGTGCGTGTTGAGCGGGAACACCGTCACCACCAGCGCCCACATCGCGGGGCGCGCGCGTTCGCGGGCGCTTGCATCCGCGAAGCGCCATGCCCGCCACGCCAGCGCCACGCCGGCCAGCCACATCAGCAGACCGAACGCGCCGGTCTCGCTCAACACTTCCAGCACCAGCTGGTGCGCATGCAGGGCCGGACCACCGCCCCACGCAGCGATCTGCCCCGGTGACGGATCGCAGGCCGGGAAGGCCTCGCGGAAGCCACGCGCGCCCACGCCGTTGAGCGGGTGCTCGCGCACCATGCACAGCGCGGCACTCCAGATGCGTGCACGCCCGGAGAGCGCGCTGTCCACGCCTTCGACGTCGGCATTGAGTGCATGCGCGGTGCGGGCGATGCGCTCGCGCACCTGCGGCACGCCGGCGGTCAGCGCGCCCACCGTGATCGCACCGATGGCGAACACCAGCAACAGCTTCTTCCAGCCGAGCAGGCGCCAGCCCGACATCGCCAGCGCCAGCGCGTAGGTGATCCACGATGCGCGCGACCCCGCCAGCACCAGCACCACGCCCACGCCGGCCGCCGCGAGCAGCCAGCCGACCATGCCCAGGCGCCGGCCGCCGGCGAACAGCAGGAACGGCGACAGGCTGGCCAGCACCTGGCCGAGCTTGAGGTTGCACGGCCCCAGTACGCCGCTCAGGCGGTCCACGTACAGCATCTCTTCCGGCGAACACATGCCGTGGCCGCTGATCGCATGCTTGATGCCATCGATGGCCGAGAAGAGTGGGCTGTTGCCGCTGGCGGCCTGCGCCAGCGCGTCGACCGTCCAGATGCCGATGATCACGGCCAAGCCGGTGAACGTGGTGCGGCGACCGCGCGTGTCGGCCACCGCGGCGGCGACCAGCCACAGGAACGGCAGGTAGCGCAGGTCCACCGCCGCTTCGCGCAGCGCGCGCGCCGGATCGATGGCATCGATGGCCGAGACAAGCTCCGGCGTCCAGTACGCGAAGAACAGCACGCTGGTCAGTGCCCACGCCGGGTTGCTCAGTAACTGCGTGCCGTTGCGGAAGCGCGACAGGCCCAGCATCACGATGGCGGCCAGCGCACCCAGCACCAGCACGGCTTCGGCATAGCCCGGCGCGGGCCACAACGCGACGTAGGTCAGCACCCAGGCCGGCGCCCAGCGCCAGCCATGCACGCGCGGGCGCGCGGACACGGGCTCAGCGGCGGCGTTCATCGACGAGCTCGGCGTAGACGGCAAGCGTGTGCTCCTGCATGGCACGCAACGAATTGGGCATCGTAGCCGGTGGCACCGGCGGGTGCGTAAGAAGTTCGTGGCCGGCGCGATGCAGCGCGTCGATGTCGAACGCGGCGACCGCACCGTCCGGTTGCCATCGCGCCAGCAGTTCGCCGACGCCGCCATGGTTCCAGCCCAGCAGCGGCCGGCCCACCGACAGCGCCTCCAGCACGGTGCGGCCGAACGCCTCCGGCTTGCGCGAGAGTTGCAGCACCAGGTCGCTGGCGGCGTACGCACGTGCGATCGCGTCCGTCGGCACTGTGAAGGCGACCACTTCCGCCACGCCGAGCGTCGCCGCCTCGCGTTCCAGTTCGCCGATGTAAGCCTCACGTCCGCCTTCGCGCGCGCCGGGCAACCACAGGCGCGCGTCGAACCCGTCGGCACGCAGCCGCGCCAGCAGCACCAGCGCGTCGGCATGGCCCTTCAGCCGCGTGCCGCGACCGGGCAGCAGGAGCAGCGGACCGGCGCCGCCCAGTTGCGGATGCAGGCCCGCCGCCCATGCGCGCGCATCCGGATCGTGCGGCGGCACGCGCGGGAAGCGCGCCGGGTCGATGCCGCGTTCGATCACGCGCAGGCGTCGCGGATCGGTCTGCGGGTAATGGCGCAGCACGTACTCGCGCACGGTCTGGGAAACACAGATCACGCGTTCGCCGCGCGTCATCACCGCGCTGTAGCGCGACGGCGAATTGAGCCCGTGCACCGTGGTCACCCAATGTGGGCGCCGGGAGGGCGACAGGCTGTGCAAGGCCAGCGCACCCACCCACGCCGGCAGGCGCGAGCGCGCATGCACCACGTCCACGCGTTCGCGCAGCAACAAGCGACGCAGCGCGAGCGCGTGGCGGAAGGTCAGCGGCGACTTGCGGCCGATGTCGAGCGGGAAGTGCTCGCCGCCCAGTTCGCGCAGCCGTGGGACCAGGCGGCCGCCGCGCGAGACGACGATGGCGCGGTGGCCGGCTTCGACCAGCGCCTGGACGATTTCGAGCGTGGAGCGTTCGACGCCACCGGACTCCAGCGCCGGCAGCAGCTGGACGACGGTCAGGGGCGAAGCGGGCGGTTCCGGCGCGGCCATGGGCGCGGTCGGGGTTCCGCCGGAGCGTGGATCAGTCCGCAAGCACGAAGTGCGCGCCGCAGTACGGGCACTGCACTTCGCCTTCGGCCTCGATCGGCAGGTACACGCGCGGATGCGAGTTCCACAGCGCCATCGACGGCAGCGGGCAGCTCAGCGGCAGGTCGGCGCGGTGCACCACGTAGCGCTGCTCGGCATTGGCCTGGGTCGGATGGGCGTTGGCTGCGGTCATGGCACGGGCGGTTGGCGACGCGGGGCGGCAAGTTTACCAGCCCCGGCGCGAAGACCGGCCGTGCACGGCCGGCTCATTCGGGCAGGTCGAACAGCAGCGCCAGCGCGGGCTCGTCGCTGCCGCCCTGCAACGTCAGGGTGCCGTCCTCGTCCTGCCAGCCCAGCGCATCGCCGGCCTCCAGCACGTGCTCGCCATTGGCGGTGGCGCGCCCGCTGACCAGATGCAGCCAGTACAGGCGCGAGGCGTCGAGCGCGTACTCGGCGCGCGCGCCGCGCGCCAGCCGGACCTGCGACACGCGTGCGTCCTGCCGGATCGGCAGGCTGCCCGCGCGCCCGTCGCCGGCCGCACGCACTACCCAGCCGCGCGTATCCGGGTCCGCGGCCGGGTGCTTGGCATATGCGGGCTCGTGGTTCAGCCGCGAGGGCTGGATCCAGACGCGCAGCACGTGCGCGGGCGCGGTGTCGGACGCGTTGGATTCGGTGTGCTCCACCCCGTGGCCGGCGCTGAGCCATTGCAGCTCGCCCGCGCGCACGGAACCTTCGCCGCCCAGGCTGTCGCGGTGGACGAGTTCGCCGTCCACGACATAGGTCAGCAGTTCCATGTTGGCGCGGCGCTGCGCATCGAACGCGGCGCCGGGGGCCAGGTGTTCCTCGTTGAGCACGCGCAACGGGCCGAAACCCATCCACGCCGGGTCGTAGTAGCCGCCGAAGGAAAAGCCATGCCGGCTGTCGAGCCGGTCGGTCTTCGTCTGGCCGCGGGACGAGGAAGGGCGCTGGATGATCATCGGAATGCGGCAACTCGAAGGGGGGGCGAGACGGTCGAAGATCGTGTTTCGACCGTCAAGCCCTTGGCAACGGCATGGCGACCAGCCGGCCGCCATGCCGTCGTTGCGCGGCGCTTACTTCGCGTCCGGCTTCGGCACCACCGCTTCGGTGGTGATGCGCAGGGTGACCGTGTCGCTGACGTTGGGTGCGTACTTGTCCACGCCGAAGTCGCTGCGCTTGATGGTGGTGACGGCATCGAAGCCGGCCGCCGCGCGCTTGGCCATCGGCTGCTCGCCGATCTTGTTGATCGTGGTATCCAGCACGACCTGCCTGGTCACGCCCTTGATGGTCAGGTCGCCGAACACGCGCAGCTTCTTGTCGCCAGCGGCCTCCACCTTGGTGCTCTTGAAGGTGATGTTGGGGAACTTCTCGGCGTCGAAGAAATCCGCGCTGCGCAGGTGCTCGTCGAACTTCTCCATGCGCGAGTCCAGGCCGGACAGCGGGATGGTCACTTCCACCTTCGAAGTACCGACGTTGGCCGGATCGTAGGTGATGGTGCCTTCCGCGCCGCCGAAGGTGGCGACCGGGTTGGAGAAGCCGAAGTGGCTCCAGCTGGCGACCACGCTGGTGTGGCCAGGGTCGATCTTGTACGTGGTGGGCGCGGCAAGGGCGGCGGTGCTGGCGACGACCAGGGCCGCGGCAAGGGCAAGGCGCTTGAACATGGGGATTCTCCGTTGCGGGGTGGGCTTACAAGATCTGCGCGGCTTCGTCGAAGGACAGCCGCGGCGAACGCGGAAACAGCCGGGCCGTGTCGCCATGGCCCAGGTTGATCAGGAAGTTGGACTTGATGCGCGTGCCGGCGAAGAACGTCTCGTCGACCAGAGCATTGTTGAAGCCGGACATCGGCCCGCAATCCAGGCCCAGCGCGCGCGCGGCCATCAGCACGTAGGCGCCTTGCAGGCTGCCGTTGCGCAGCGCGATGGTGGTGAGCGCGTCCTCCGGCTTGCCGTCGAACCAGCCGCGCGCGTCGGTGTGCGGGAACAGGTACGGCAGCTTCTCGTAGAAGGCCAGGTCGAAGGCGACGATGGCCGTCACCGGCGCGGCCATGGTCTTGGCGTAATTGCCCTCGTCCAGGGCCGGACCCAGCTTGGCCTTGGCCTGCGCGGACTTCACGAACACCAGGCGCAGCGGCGACATATTCGCGCTGGTCGGGCCCCACTTGGCCAGGTCGTACAGCTGCCGCAGCGTCTCGTCGCTCACCTCGCCGCCCAGCTCGTTGTGGGTGCGCGCGGTGCGGAACAGCTGGTCCAGGGCCGCATCGGACAGCGATGCGGAGGCGTGGGACGGGGCTTGCGACATCGAAGGCTCCAGTGGTTCGCCGCGCGGCTGACGCGGCCGAGGGTCGAGAGTGTAGAGTCTTGCACGATCGCAACAGCCGACTGTTCCGGAACGGATTACTCACAAACGTGCAACGAATGCACCCGCCCGGCACCGCCAATCCGCCCTCTGCGACGACGCCTTCGACATGGACCCTGACCGACGGCCACGCCGGCAACGTGCGCCAGGCCGAGGCGCTGGCAACCGCGCTCGCCCTGCCGCACCAGCCTTGGACGCTGGAGGCGCGCGCGCCGTGGCGATGGATCGCGCCACGCCGGCTTCCCGGTGCCGACAACGCATTCGGCGAAGCCTTCGCAGCCACCGTCGCGCCGTCGCTGGCGATCGGCTGCGGCCGTCAGGCGGCGCTGGCGACGCGCCTGCTGCGCGCACGCGGCGCCCGGGCCGTGCAGATCCTCGACCCGCGCCTCGCCCCGCGGCACTGGGACCTGGTCATCGCGCCCGAGCACGATCAGCTGCGCGGCGCCAACGTGATCCCGACGATTGGCAGCCTGCACCCCGTCGACGACCTGTGGCTGGCGGCCGCCCGCCAGGCCTTCGCGTCCTTCGGCGCCCTGCCCGCACCGCGGACCGCCTTGCTGCTGGGCGGCGCCAGCGCGCACGCGCGGTTCGACGACGCGCTGTACGACGCGGTCCTGCGGGACGTGTCCCGACACGTGACGGAGGAAGGCGGCTGCGTGCTGGCCACCGCGTCGCGCCGCACTCCAGCGGCCGTGCGCGCACGCATGCGGGAGCGGTTCCGCGGCGTACCCGGCGTGATCTGGACGGAGCCGGCGGACGGCGCCAATCCATATGCGGGTCTGCTGGCCTGGGCCGACCGGATCGTCTGCACGGCGGACTCGGTGAACATGCTCTCCGAAGCGTCGGCCACGCTGGTGCCGGTGTACGTGGCCGGCTACGCGCACGTGGGCGGGAGGCCGCGACATTTTCTCGACACGCTGCTGCGCATGGGACGGGTACGGCCGTTCGAGCCGGAACTGTTGGAGGCCTTCGCGGTCACACCGCTGCGCGAAACCACACGCGTGGCCGCCGAGGTGCGGCAGCGGCTGTCGCTCTGAGAGAATCGCTCTACAAGGACGCCAAGGGGGAAGGCGATGGAACGGGAATTCTCGCGAAGGGCGCTGCATACGGCACTCGCACTGTCGCTGGCGTGCATCGTGAGTAGCGCGGCGCATGCGGCACCCGCCTGCGGCGAGCGCTACCCGACGCCGCAGGCCACGCAGTCCATGTTCGACATGGCGATCCGCGTCGAGCGCGCACTGGATGCACTCGACGGTCACGACGTCGCCTTGCTCGCACGCGGCGGCCAGGACCTCTCGCGCTACGGACTCACCCACAGCCATCTCGCACTGGCCCTGCGCGAACCGGACGGCCACTGGCGCGTGGTGCACCTGCTCAATCGCTGCCGCACCGACCGTTCGACGCTGTACGAGGAAGGGCTCGCCAATTTCGTCGGCGAGAGCGCGCTGCGCAGCGATGTGCGCGTGGGTGTGTTCGAACCGGCGCTTTCGCGGCGCCTGCATGATTCGCTGTTGCCGCCGGCGACGCGTGCGCGCGCCCTGCACGAGCCGCGCTACAGCATGGTCGCGTATCCGTTCGCCACGGAGTTCCAGAACTCCAACCAGTGGATCCTGGAAGTCATTGCAGCCACGGTGATGGACCCTGCTGTCGACGCAGGCATCCCGATCGACCGCCGCGCCGTGCAGCAATGGTTGCGCGCGAACGACTACAAGCCCTCACGCCTGCACCTGGACCTGCACGAACGCCTGGGCGCACGCCTGTTCGTCAAGAACGTCGCGGTGACCGATCATCCCGCGGGCGAGCGCATCGGTGGCGATTATTCGGTCGTCACGGTCGAGTCGGTGTTCGATTTCCTCCAGTCGCGTGCGTTGCTGCAGCGCGACTTCCGGGTTCCCAATCCGCCGGCCGCACCGGCATCGCAGGAGAACGCTCCATGAAGTCCTACGTTTCCCTCGCACTCGTGTGCTCGCTGGGGGTCGCGCTGTCGCTGCCGCGCGCGCATGCAGGCGAGCCGATGGATCCGTCGGAGAGGTCGGTGCTGTACCTGTCGGTCGGACTGGCGACGCCGCTGATGCTCTCGATGTCGGCCGGCACCGCGTTGTCGTACACCAGCGCACAGGCCGGTCGCCCGCCGCGCGCCGCCACGCTGCCGCCGATGCAGGTGACCGCGGTGCGCACGACCGCCGCGGGCGAACGCGAGGTCGAACTGGCCGCGCATCGCGACGGCAAGGACGAGACGTCCGTGCTGCGCTGGCCGCAGCGCAAGGACGACCCGGCAGCGGCGTTCCGCGTGGGGCAGACGGTGACGTTCAAGCCGAGCACCGAAGGCGGCGGCTGGATGGCGCAGGACGAGGCCGGCACGCAACTCGCCTTCGTCCCGACCGTCGAGGCCGCCGGGCAGGCCAGCAGCAAGACCTGGTAGTCCTCAGCCCGCGATCTCCGTATCGAACATCAGCCCGTGCCGCTGCGCGGCGTGGGTGATGGCGCGACGTGCCTCGGCAATCGTGTCGTCCGCCGGTACGCGGCGCGGGCGGCGATCCAGCGTGCAAGCGAGGCCCGCATCGACCATCACGGCGTGCGCCTCGCGAAGCGCCTCTGCCTCGTCTTTGTCGAGCCAACCGCTCGCGGCAGTCGCGTCGATCAACTCGGGCGTACTGTGGGGACGCAACCACGTCGGCCGTCCCGCCGAATGGGCGAGCACGGCGTACTGCAGCAGGAACTCGAGGTCCACCAGTCCGCCCTCGCCCTGCTTCAGGTCGAACGCCGCCGCGTCGCTGCGGTCCAGTTCGGCACGCATGCGCCGGCGCATCGCCACCACGTCCGCGCACACGGCCTGTGCATTGCGGGCGCGCGAAAGCGTCTGCGCGCGCACGTCCTCGAAATCCGCGCCCAGCGATTCGTCGCCCGCGATGAACCGCGCGCGCACCAGCGCCTGGTGTTCCCAGGTCCACGCGCGTTCGCGCTGGTAGTCGCGGTAGCTGGCCAGGCTCGACACGAGCAGGCCTTTCGCGCCGTCCGGGCGCAAGCGCACGTCGACGTCGTACAGCCGGCCCGCACCGGTGACCGCACCAAGCAGCGCCACCACCTTCTGCGCAACACGCGCGAACCAGCGCATGGCCTCGACCGGACGCGCGCCGTCGGAATGCGCATGCTCGCCGCCGGGTGCGTCGTACAGGAACACCAGGTCGAGGTCCGAACCGAAACCGAGTTCCTCGCCCCCCAGGCTGCCGTAGCCGATCACGGCGAAGCGCGCGCCAGGTACGCGGCCATGCACGGACGCGACCTCATGTTCGGCCAGGCGCAGCACGCGCATGACCACGCCATCGGCCAACCACGCGAGCTGGCGCGCGCATTCGGTCGCGGACTGGCGCCCGTCCCGCAATGCCATCGCGATGCGGAAGCTCAGCGCCTGGCGCACTTCGTTCAGCGCCTGCAGCACCGCTTCGGCATCGTCGTCCTGGCCCTCGGCCACGGCAGCGCATGCCGCGTGCAACTCCTCGCGGCCGGGCAACGGTCCGGCGATGCGCGCGTCCAGCAGTTCGTCGAGCAGCAGCGGATACGCGGCCAGTCGTTCGGCCAGCAGCGCGCTGCGCGTGACCACTTCCACCAGCCGCGCCAGCGCTGCCGGCTGCTCGTCCAGCAGGGCGAGGTACGCGCTGCGGCGGAGCACGTTCTGCAGCAGCGCGAGCAGACGGCGCAACGCGAGCATCGGTTCGCTCGACGCAGCCGCCGCCTGCAGCAGCGACGGCATCACCCGGTCCAGCCGCGCACGCGCGCTGTCGGACAGTCCACGCACGCCCGGGCTGCGGCCGAAGTCGCGCAGGGCACCGTCCGCGTTCCCGGCCTCGATGAATCCGGCCTGCTCCAGCACCCGCATATCCCCGTCGTCGGGCAGCGCACGCCAGTAGCTGGTCAGTGCATCGGGCGCGCTGCGTCGGCGGCGCGGCGCGAGCAGCGCTTCGAACTCACCGGTGACCAGGGCGCGCTGTTGATCCAGCGCCGCACGCAAGGCGCTCCAGTCCGCGTAGCCCAATGCCGCCGCGATGCGGTCACGGTCCGCGTCGGCCTGCGGCAGCGCATGTGTCTGCGCATCGCGCAGCATCTGCAGGCGGTTCTCCAGCCGGCGCAGGAAGCAGTACGCCTGGGCCAGCGCGACCCCCGCCTCATCGCCCATCTGGCGCGCCTGCACGAGCGCCTGCAGCGCCGGCAGCAGGCGGCGTTCGCGCAGCTCCGGCTCGCGGCCGCCGTAGATCAACTGCAGCGCCTGCACCAGGAATTCGATCTCACGGATGCCGCCAGGCCCGCGCTTGATGTCGTCGGCCAGTTCCTTGCGCGCGACCTCGGCACTGATGGCGGCCTTCATCGCGCGCAGGCCATCGAGCGCGCCGAAGTCCAGGTAGCGTCGATACACGAACGGGCGCAGCCCATCGAGGAAGCGCTCGCCGGCTTCGATGTCGCCGGCCACCGGACGCGCCTTCTGCCATGCGTAGCGCTCCCAGTCGCGGCCTTCGCGCTGGAAGTACTGCTCCATCGCACCGAACGACCACGCGACGCGGCCGGCGTTGCCGTACGGACGCAGGCGCAGGTCGACGCGATGGCTGAAACCGTCCGCGGTGTTCTCGTCCAGCAGCTTCGCCAGTTGCTGGCCCAGTCGTGCGAAGTAGTGTTCGGCGTCCAGCGCGCGCCCGCCGTCGGACTCGCCGTCGTGTTCGTAGGCGTAGACCAGGTCGACGTCGGAGCTGAAGTTCAGCTCGCCGCCGCCCATCTTGCCCAGCGCGAACACCACCAGCCGCTGCACGCGGCCGTCGCGATCGCGCACGACGCCATGCCGCCGCGCGAACTCCGCTTCCAGCGCCTGCAGCGCGGTGTCCAGGCATTCCTCCGCCAGCCGCGTACTGCCGGCCAGCGTCGCCTCCACATCGTCCAGCCCGAGCACGTCGCGCCAGACCAGCCGCGCGGAGCCCGCGGCGCGATGGCGGCGCAGCAGCGCCGGCCACTGGTCGCGGTTGTCCTCGCCCAGCGTGGGCGGCGCTTCGGCCGGCGCATCCGGATCGGCCGCCAGGCGCGCGAGCAACGCCGGCTGGCGCACGAAGGTCTCGATGACGAAGTCGCTCGCTAGCGCGATGCGGCCGATCCGTTCGCGCAACACGATGTCGTCGTCGCGACAGACCGCGGGCGCAGCCGCCTGGAGGCGCGACCACGCGCGCCCGATGAGGGAATCGAAAGCTTCGTGCATCGCGCGATGATCGCATGCGGGTTCAGCGGGCTTGCGTCGCGTTGCGTTCGATGCGCGCCGGTATCGGCAGGCACCCGCAGCTCGTCGAGGTTCGACGGTGTTGCGGGAGCGTCCCTCCTGCTTCCGTCGTGAGCGCTTGACGAGTGCCCTGCCGCGCATGCGCGTTGCAACGAACGGGCAAATAAAAAGCCCGCCCCGGTCGAACCGGTTGCGGGCCTGCTCCCTCCCCCACGTCGGGATGCGCGTTGATCGTGAAGGAACCGTTAGGGGCTTTGCACGCTGCACCGCAAAATAGAACTCAGCGGTTCAAATACCGTGCCAAATGACCATTTGGACCGCTCCCTATTCAGGTTGGTGGTTACTACGCCCGCGCGAAGAACATCAGGTAGACGAGCCGGCCGTTCTCCATGCCGTCGCCGAACGCCGGCCCCGCGGTATGCCAAAGCCAGGGCCGCAGCAGCACCAGCCGGTTGAAGCGCATCGGCGCCTGCATGGTCAGCTCCCACTTCGAGTCGTCGACGCTGTCCTTCTCGATGACCTCGCGGTGCATCTGCTCCATCGAGGTGTAGCCCATCGCCTCCAGTTCGGCGCGGTCGATGGGCGCGCGGTCGGTGTTGGTCGGGCGATGGCGGAAGAACTCCGTGCCGCCGCGGCAGTCCTCCGGCCGGCTCAGATAGAGGATCCCCGACCAGTACGCGTCATCGACGTGCACCTTGGCGCGGCCGCGATCGGCTGCCAGGGTCATGCGGAACTTCGCGTGGGACTGCAGCGGAGAAATCGGGCGTAGCCGCTCGCCGGTCAAACGGGACACGCTTTCGTCCAGGCCTTCGATCTCGATGCGCTCGAGCGAGTTGCGGCCCGGGAACGCGCCCTGCTGTTCCGGATAAGTGAGCTGCAATCCGACGTTGCGCAGCTGCTGCGCGTCGCGTGGATTGAGGAAGTCGTCGACGATGATGAGGGAGGTAGGCATGCCGGAACCGAGCATAGCCGCCTGCCTGCACCGCTTCCATGGGCCGTGCGCGACCGTCCATTCGCGCAAAAAAAAGAACCCCGCATCGCTGCGGGGTTCTCGTGTCGCGGATGACGCGGGAAGCGGACTTAGAAGTCCATGCCGCCCATGCCGCCCATGCCGCCGCCCGGCATTGCCGGCTCTTCCTTCTTCGGCAGCTCGGCGACCATCGCTTCGGTCGTGATCATCAGACCGGCGATCGACGCGGCGTTCTGCAGCGCGGTGCGGGTGACCTTGGTCGGGTCCAGGATGCCGAACTCGAGCATGTCGCCGAACTCGCCGTTGGCCGCGTTGTAGCCGAACGCGCCCTTGCCTTCGATGACCTTGTTGAGGATGACCGACGGCTCTTCGCCGGCGTTGGTCACGATCTCGCGCAGCGGCGCTTCCATCGCGCGCAGGGCGATCTGGATGCCGTGGTTCTGGTCTTCGTTGGCACCCTTCAGGCCGGCGATGGCCGCCTTCGCGCGCAGCAGCGCGACGCCGCCGCCCGGAACGATGCCTTCTTCAACGGCAGCGCGGGTGGCGTGCAGCGCGTCTTCGACGCGGGCCTTCTTTTCCTTCATCTCGACTTCGGTGGCGGCACCGACCTTGATGACGGCCACGCCGCCGGCCAGCTTGGCCACGCGCTCCTGCAGCTTCTCGCGGTCGTAGTCGGAGGAGGTCTCCTCGATCTGCGCCTTGATCTGCTTGATGCGGCCTTCGATGCCCGAGGCTTCGCCGGCGCCGTCGATGATGGTGGTGTTCTCCTTGGAGACCTGCACCTTCTTCGCGCGGCCGAGATCCTTGATGGTGGCCTTGTCGAGCTGCAGGCCGACTTCTTCGGAGATCACGGTGCCGCCGGTCAGGATGGCCATGTCTTCCAGCATCGCCTTGCGACGGTCGCCGAAGCCCGGGGCCTTCACGGCGCAGACCTTCACGATGCCGCGGATGGTGTTGACCACCAGGGTCGCCAGGGCTTCACCCTCGACTTCCTCGGCGATGATCAGCAGCGGCTTGCCAGCCTTCGCGACGCCTTCCAGCACCGGCAGCAGGTCACGCACGTTGGAGATCTTCTTGTCGTGCAGCAGGATGAACGGATCGTCCAGTTCGGCCTGCATCGACTGCTGGTTGTTGATGAAGTACGGCGACAGGTAGCCGCGGTCGAACTGCATGCCCTCGACGACGTCGAGCTCGTTCTCCAGGCCCGAACCGTCCTCGACGGTGATCACGCCTTCCTTGCCGACCTTGTCCATCGCCTGCGCGATGAGGTCGCCGATGTTGGTGTCGCTGTTGGCCGAGATCGCGCCGACCTGGGCGATTTCCTTCGAGGTCGACGACGGCTTGCTGATCTTCTTCAGCTCGCCCACGGCCTCGGTCACGGCCTTGTCGATGCCGCGCTTGAGGTCCATCGGGTTCATGCCGGCGGCGACCGCCTTCATGCCCTCGCGGATCAGCGCCTGCGCCAGCACGGTAGCGGTGGTGGTGCCGTCACCGGCGTTGTCGGAGGTCTTGGAAGCGACTTCCTTCACCATCTGCGCGCCCATGTTCTCGAACTTGTCCTGCAGTTCGATTTCCTTGGCGACGGACACGCCGTCCTTGGTGATGGTGGGAGCGCCGAAGCTCTTCTCGAGCACGACGTTGCGGCCCTTCGGGCCGAGCGTGGCCTTGACGGCATTGGCGAGGATGTTGACGCCGCGCACCATCTTGACGCGCGCGTCCTCACCGAAACGGATTTCCTTGGCTGCCATGTTCTGAAACTCCGGGAATGGGGAATTGGGAATGGGGAATGGTTGAAAGCAGGAGAGGGAGCGGGATGGGATAAGGGATGTCGGCGCGCGGCGCCTTTACGATTCCCGATTTCCCATTCCCGGTTCCCCGTGCTGGCGTTACGCCAGCACCGCGAAGATGTCGTCTTCCTTCACCACCAGGTATTCGGTGCCGTCGAGCTTGACCTCGGTGCCGCTGTACTTGCCGAAGAGCACCTTGTCGCCGACCTTGACCTTGGGAGCGCGCACGTTGCCGTTGTCGAACACCTTGCCTTCGCCCACTGCGACGACTTCGCCCTTGATCGGCTTCTCGGTCGCCGAGTCGGGGATCACGATGCCGCCGGCGGACATCTTTTCTTCTTCCATGCGCTTGATGACCACGCGGTCGTAGAGCGGCTTGATATTCATGGCGGACAAACCTCCGAGGAGTGATGTAAGTTGTTGAAACGGAACAAAAACTTTCGAAATTTTAGCACTCGCCACCGATGAGTGCCAAGTTCGGTGGCGAAGAAAACCCCGGGGAACCGGGATTGCCGGGAGATTGGGGGGTGGCGAAAAGCTTTCAAGGGGCTGAACGCAAATCCGTCCGGATTGCGGCAACACGCGCGCGGGAAGCGGAAAAAGAAAGAGCGCGTCCCGTGGAACGCGCTCTTTGGTGCGGAGTGGCTTGTCCTGTGCTTGGTGCGTCCCTGCACCCGTCCCCGAACCGACGCCTTGTCGCGCTTCGCGTCCCTGCTGGCGCCAGCGAATCTTGTGCACTCCGTGGCAGAACGGCCAGTACCCAGGTAGAGTCCGACCGTTGAGCATCGGTAGCCCAATCGTGTCGGAAAAACATGAAAGCGCCGGGTGTGCCTCGAAAATCGCGTGAAGGAGGCTACCGCTGGCGCACAGGCTTTGATGTATTTTGTTCGCCAGGTGACTACAGGTAGCAGCCATGACACCGCAGCAGCGCATCCGCCTCGCCCGCCGTCATGCAGGCCTTTCGCAGGCTGCACTCGGAGCTGCCGTCGGAGTGCAGCGCAGCGCGGTGGGCCACTGGGAATCGGCACGCGGCAAGTTCCCCAGCGTGGCGCACCTGCGCGAGATCGCGATGGTGACCGGCGTGCAGTTCGAATGGCTGGCGACCGGGCGCGGCTCGATGGGGCTGTCGGCCGAAACCGCACTGGATTCGGTGGCGGCGGCCGACGCCATCCTGGTCGAGGACCCGCTGGAACTGCGGCTGCTCGCCGCCTTCCGCGATGCGCCAATGCGCTCGAAGGCGCCACTGGTGGAAGTAGTCGAGCAGCTGGCCGAGCAGCGCATCGGCCGCCTGCGCGGCGCAAGCCAGCGCGGGCGCTGAGCCTCAGCCGCCGGAGAGGCGCTTCACCGCCGCGGCCGGCAGGGCCGTGCAATCGGCGGCAGGTTCGAATGCCGCAGTGGCCGTTTCGTCGCCCTGCACCAGTTGCAGGCGAATGGGCTTCGCCGCGGCCGACAGGCCCAGTGTCCAGACCGCGCGGATCGTTCCCTGCATCGGCGGTTCGGGCAGCAGGCGGCCGGTCGCGTCCACATAGACCAGGTCCTTGACGCCCTCGCCCACGCGCTTGCCGGTCTCCGCGTCGAGGACGTCCATCGAGGCAGGATCGCGCCAGCAGTCCATGGCGCTCTCGCAGCTCAGGTCGGCCAGCACGCGCGGGGACGGCGCGGCCAGCAGGCAGGCCGCGCGCACGCGGATGCCGTGCGCATCGCCAGGCTGCGCCACGGCCTGCAGGCCCGGGACCAGCAGCAGGACGGCGGAGAGCAGCCAGCGTTGGGGGGACATCGAGCCTCCTCGGCCATCGGTCGCAGCCTACGCCAATCGCCGCCGCGGTGCCGGGACGCGACACGCCATTCCATGACCGGCCCGCGCGCGGCTCCGGGGCAGGCCCTAAACTGGCGCCCCGATGTCCGCCTCCTCCCACAACGTGCGGCTGGTGCTGAGCACCTGCCCCGATCCGCAGACCGCCGACGCCCTGGCCAGTTCGCTGGTCGGCGAGCGCCTGGCGGCCTGCGTCAACGTCCTGCCCGGCGTGAAATCCACCTATCGCTGGAAAGGCGAGGTGGCGCGCGACGAGGAAGTGCTGCTGCTGATCAAGACCACTGCCGACCGTCAGGAGGCGCTGGTCGAGCGCCTGCGTGCGCTGCATCCGTACGAACTGCCGGAGGCCGTCGCGGTCGAAGCGGTCGGCGGCCTCGCCGCGTACCTGGCCTGGGTGGCCGAACAGACCCGAGACGATGACTGACGCTATCCGTTCCTTCGGCGCCCTGCGGCCGTTCGTTGCGCGCTTCACCCTTGCCGCGCTTGCCCTGCTGGCGGCGGCGCCTGCCAGCGCCGCGATCGACCCGGACGACCTGCTGCCGGTCGACGAGGCCTTCGTGCTGCGCGCCGAAGCGGCCAGCGCCGACCGGATCGAGATCCGCTGGCGCATCGCCGACGGCTATTACCTGTACCGCCACCGCATCGGCGTGCAGGCCGACGCCGGCTTCGACGCGCAGCCGCTGCAGCTGCCCAAGGGCAAGGCCTACGAGGACGAGTTCTTCGGCAAGGTCGAAACCTATCGCGAGAACCTGACGGCCGTGCTGCCGGGCCAGGCGCAGGCGCGTCAGGTCACGCTGAAGATCAAGTACCAGGGCTGCGCCGACGCCGGCATCTGCTATCCGCCGCAGACGCGGAGCCTGACGGTGGCGCTGCCCGCCACGGCCGATGCGGGCGCGGGCGCCCAGCCGATCGTCGCGTTCGGCGCTGCGCGCAACGGCGCACCGCTGGGCGGCGGGCTGCTCGGCCGTGGCGCATCCGCGACCGCGGACGCGCTGCCGCTTCCGCCGGAGCAGGCCTTCGGCTTCGAGGCCATCGCCGGCGATGGCAACACCCTGCTGCTGCGCTTCACCCCGGCCAAGGGCTATTACCTGTATCGCGACAAGACCACGCTGCGGCTGGACGACGCGGCCCGGCAGGCGGGCATCGCGCTGGGCGCGCCGCGCTGGCCGAAGGGCGTGGCGCATCGCGACGAGCATTTCGGCGACGTCGTGGTGTTCTTCGACCAGGTCGAGGTACCGGTGCCGCTGCAGCGCCGGCAAGCGGGTGCCGCCACGGTGCCGCTGACGGCAGGCTTTCAGGGATGCCAGACCGACGGCATCTGCTATCCGCCGATGACGCGCACGGTTGACGTGGCGCTGCCGGCGGGAGTTGCGACCGTTGATGGCGCTGTGGGCCAACCCATCCCCACCCCAGCCCTCCCCTTGAAGGGGAGGGAGCAAAACCCCGTTGCGCACGAAGACGCAGCTTCGACGGCGCCGGCTGTTGAGCCCTCCCCTTCAAGTAAAGGGTTGGCTGGGGACGCGGTCGTCTCCCGCGATTCCGGTTCCGCGAACGCAGCTGCCGAGCAGGCCGAGGACAGCCGGCTTGCCGCCGCGCTGTCCGGCCCGAACCGCTGGTGGGCGTTGGCGAGTTTCTTCGGCTTCGGCCTGCTGCTTTCGTTCACGCCCTGCGTGCTGCCGATGATTCCGATCCTGTCCGGGCTGATCGCCGGCCATGGTCCGGGCCTGGGCGCGCGCCGCGCGTTCTGGCTGTCGCTGGTGTACGTGCTGGCCAATGCGCTAGTGTTCACCGCGGCCGGCGTGATCGCCGGCCTGGTTGGCGCCAACCTGCAGGTGGCTTTCCAGACGCCGTGGATCATCGTCGCCTTCGCGCTGCTGTTCGTGGTCCTGGCGCTGTCGAGTTTCGGCCTGTACGAGTTGCAGCTGCCTGCCGGGCTGCGCAGCCGCCTGGGCGCGATGAGCGATCGCCAGCGCGGCGGCTCGATGGCCGGCGTGGCGGCGATGGGCGCGCTTTCGGCGCTGATCGTCGGCCCCTGCGTCGCGCCGCCCCTGGCCGCGGCCGTGCTCTACATCGGCCAGACCCAGGACCCGGCGTTCGGCGGTGCCGCGCTGTTCCTGCTGGCGATGGGCATGGGCGTGCCGCTGCTCGCCTTCGGCGTGGCGGCCGGCAAGGGCCTGCCGACCAGCGGACCGTGGATGGTCGCAATCCAGCGCGTGTTCGGCTTCGTGTTCCTGGGCTTGGCCGTGTGGATGCTCTCGCGCATCCTGCCGGCCGCGGCGACCCTCGCCGCCTGGGGCGTGCTCCTTCTCGCCGCGTCCGCGGCGGTGGCGTTGGCGCTCAAAGCCGCACGCCGCGATGGCGTGCGCGTGGCCGGATGGACCGCGGCGCTGCTGCTGGGCCTGCTCGGCACGGCGCAACTGGTGGGTGCGATGGCCGGCAGCCGCGACCCCCTGCAGCCGCTGGCGGGTCTGCGCGGCAACCAGGCCGCATCGGCCGAACTGCCTTTCCGCAAGATCAAGTCGCTGGCCGACCTGCAGCGCGAAGTCGCCGCCGCCCAGGCCGCCGGCAAGCCGCTCATGCTCGACTTCTATGCGGACTGGTGCGTGGCCTGTAAGGAGATGGAGAAGTACACCTTCCCCGAGCCCCGGGTGCACCGCGCCCTCGCCGGCTTCGTGCTGTTGAAGGCCGACGTGACCGCCAACGACGAACTGGACCAGGAACTGATGAAGCACCTCGGCATCATCGGCCCGCCAGCCACGCTTTATTACGCGGACGGCGAGGAGCACCGCGCGTTGCGGCTGTTCGGCTTCGAAGAAGCCGACAAGTTCGCCGAACGTGCAGGTCGGGTCGCGCGCTGATGGGCTCGACCGGCCGGATCCTGCTGGTGGCGGTCGTGGCCGGGGTACTCGGCGCCGCGGCCGGCCTCTGGCTCAACGGCCCGGGTCCGCTGCTGCGGACCGAGGTCGGGCAGCGTGCGCTGCACTCCGTCCTGCAGTCCACCGCGCCGGCCCCACCGGCCGGCCTGGCGGTGGCCTCGCGCGGCGAGGTGATCCCGTCGCTGCAACTCCCGACGCTGGACGATGACCGGATCACGCTGCCGGCCGCCTATGCGGGGCGGCCGATCCTGATCAACCTGTGGGCCAGCTGGTGCGGGCCCTGCATCGAGGAGATGCCCGAGCTAGACCGCTTCGCCGCCACCCAGGACACGAACGGCACGCAAGTGGTCGGCATCGCGCTGGATGACGAAGCCGCGGTGCGCGAGTTCCTCCGACGCATTCCGGTGCGGTACCCGATCCTGCTGGACCAGGCCGGCCCGCGCGATGCCGGCGTGCAACTGGGCAATCCGAAAGGCGTTCTTCCGTATACGGTGCTCGTATCGGCCGATGGCCGCCTGTTGAAGCAGAAGATCGGCCCGTTCCAGCACGGCGAAATCGACAACTGGGTCGCAGATTAGAGCGACCACTCAAACAACTGATTAATTTCCGGGAACTTCGCCGATACGGTAGCGAACGTCTGGACACCCCGACTGGCATCGCGCACACTGCCGGCCTTCAGACCTGTCCCGGACGATTTCGTGGCGAAGCTGCTGGTCCTGCACGGCCCCAACCTCAACCTGCTCGGCACCCGCGAGCCGGAGGTCTATGGCCGCACCACGCTCGCCGACATCGATGCCGACCTGCGCGCCCGCACCGAGGCCGCCGGGCACGGGTTCGAGAGCCTGCAATCCAACGCCGAGCACGTGCTGGTGGACCGCATCCAGACCGCGCGCGAGGACGGCACCGGCTTCATCGTGATCAACCCGGCCGCCTACACCCACACCAGCGTCGCCGTACGCGACGCGCTGGCCGCGGTGGCCATCCCCTTCATCGAAGTCCACCTGTCCAACCCGCACCGCCGCGAGCCGTTCCGCCACACCAGCTATTTCAGCGACCTGGCGGTGGGCGTGGTCTGCGGCTTCGGCGCGGACAGCTACCGCTACGCGCTCGACGCAGCCCTGGCCCGCCTGGCCAGCCGCGGCGAGCACCACTGATTCCAACTGACCTGCCCGCGTGCCGCGGGCGACGACCTAGAGGGCCCACCATGGACCTGCGCAAAATCAAGAAGCTGATCGACCTGCTCGAGGAATCCAATCTCGCCGAGATCGAGATCAAGGAAGGCGAGGAGTCGGTCCGCCTGGCCCGCACGCCGAAGGGCGTCGCCGTCGCCGCTCCGGTCATGCACGCCGCCCCGGCCGCTCTGGCGCCGGTGATGCCGATGCACGGCCCGACCGAAGCTGCGACCGGCGGCCACGCCAAGGCACAGGCCGACCTGCCCGAGGGCCACATCGTGCGTGCGCCGATGGTCGGCACGTTCTACGCCTCGCCCTCGCCGGACAAGCCGGCGTTCGTCAGCGTCGGCCAGGCCGTCAAGGCCGGCGATACGCTGGGCATCATCGAAGCGATGAAGATGTTCAACCCGATTGAGGCCGACGTCGCCGGCACGGTGCTGAAGGTGATGGTCGAGAACGGCCAGCCGATCGAGTTCGATCAGCCGTTGTTCGTGATTGGGTGAGCGGGGATTTCGAGCGGCGCCAGCCGCGAGCCCGCGAACGCCAGCGGGCATGCAGGCCCGCTGGCCGGGGGCTCAGCCCCCACAACCACTAACGGAAACATCCCAATGCTCGACAAAGTTGTCATTGCCAACCGCGGTGAGATCGCGCTGCGCATCCTGCGCGCGTGCCACGCGCTGGGCATCCGCACGGTCGCGGTGCATTCCACCGTCGACCGCAACCTCAAGCACGTCGCGATGGCCGACGAGTCGGTGTGCATCGGCCCGGCGCCGTCCACCGACAGCTACCTCAACATGGCGCAGATCATCGCCGCCGCCGAGGTGACCGACGCGCAGGCCATCCACCCCGGCTACGGCTTCCTCTCCGAGAACGCCGACTTCGCCGAGCGCGTGGAGCAGTCCGGCTTCATCTTCATCGGGCCCAAGGCCGACACCATCCGGCTGATGGGCGACAAGGTCGAGGCGATCCGCGCGATGAAGTCCGCCGGCGTGCCCTGCGTGCCGGGCAGCGGCGGCCCGCTCGGCGACGACGCGGCCACCAACGTGAAGATCGCCCGTGAGATCGGCTACCCGGTGATCGTCAAGGCCGCCGGCGGCGGTGGCGGTCGCGGCATGCGCGTGGTGCACACCGAGGCGCACCTCACCGCAGCCATCCAGACCACCAAGTCCGAAGCCAAGGCCGCCTTCGGCAACGACATGGTCTACATGGAGAAGTTCCTGGAGAACCCGCGCCATGTGGAGATCCAGGTCCTCGCCGACGGCCAGGGCAACGCGATCCACCTGGGCGAGCGTGACTGCTCGATGCAGCGCCGCCACCAGAAGGTGGTCGAGGAAGCGCCGGCGCCGGGCATCACGCCCGAGCAGCGCGCGGAGATCGGCAAGGTCTGCGTCGAGGCCTGCCTGCGCATCGGCTACCGCGGCGCCGGCACGTTCGAGTTCCTGTACGAGAACGGCCGCTTCTACTTCATCGAAATGAACACCCGCATCCAGGTGGAACACCCGGTCACCGAGATGGTCACCGGCATCGACCTGGTGCGCGAGCAGCTCAACATCGCCGCCGGCCACAAGCTGTCGATCAAGCAGAGCGACATCGTGCTGGAAGGCCATGCCATCGAATGCCGCATCAACGCGGAAGACCCGGACACCTTCATGCCGTTCCCGGGCCTGATCCAGCACTTCCATGCGCCGGGCGGCCCCGGCGTGCGCGTGGACAGCCACATCTACGAGGGCTACCGCGTGCCGCCGAACTACGACTCGATGATCGGCAAGCTGATCGTGCACGGACCGGACCGCGAGACCGCCATCGCGCGCATGCGCGTGGCGCTGAGCGAGATGGTCGTGGACGGCATCAAGACCAATATCCCGCTGCAGCAACGGATCATGTCCGACGCCGGTTTCCAGCAGGGCGGCATGAACATCCACTACCTGGAAAAGCGCCTGAAGGAACAGAAGGAAAAGGCGCTGTCCATCGTCTGACCCTCTCGAAACCGCGGCCCAGCCGCGGTTTCTTCCATTGGAGCCTGCATGAAGTCCCGTCTGTTCGCCGCCGTGCTGCTTGGCCTCGTGTCGGGCCATGCGATTGCCGCCAAGACCCAACCGGCCACGCCGTGGCTGCAGGTCGAGATGGCCGGCGCGAAAGCGGACACGGTGGCGCAGGTGTACCGCGACCAGCTGATGCTCTGGTATCGCGCCAGCGAAGCGATGGACGAGGCCGAACTGGCCGCGCTGCCGCAGGCGGACTACTTCGCGTTCCGGCCGGATCTGACCCGCTTCAACATCGAAGAAGGCGAGCAGTCCGGCGCCTGGACCTTCCTGCCGCCGCAACAGGGCCGCTGGCCGGTCGCCGCTGTGCAGGTGATCGACCGCTCCGACGCGGGCCGTTATCGCATCCTCGCGCGCGTGTACTGCGATGCACCCACGCCCGAGTGCCGCAAGCTGCGCGAGGACACCGCCGCGATGGCGCCGCCGGAACCGTCGCTCGCGAGCGACAGCGCGGCCTATTCGGCGTGGCAGCAACTGGCGATGCACGAGAGCTGCACGCCGGGTCCCAAGCACATGCCCGCCCCGCACTACGCGGCGCCGCTGGTACGCAATGGGCTGGGCGGCACCGTGGCTTTGCGCCTGCTGGTCAATCCGTGCGGCGAGGTGCGGTCGGTGCGGCTCGCGGAATCCTCCGGCCATCCGGCGCTGGACCAGGCGAGCATCGATACCGCGTGGAGCTGGCGCATCTATCCGGAGCGCCAGGAGGAAGGCGCCATCGTGCGGGTGCCGGTGGACTTCGTGCCGCCGCAGCTGGACGCGGCGCCTTCGAACCGGATCGATCGCGCGGATCGCTGATCCGCCCCGCACGTCATTGAGGGCAGCGTCGCGCCGCCCGCGTCTTCAGCGGTCCAGCACCTTCGCCGACGCATCGGCCGCCGCGACGTCGGACGGCTTGCCCGACGCCGGCTGCTGCGAACCCGGGATCGCCTGCACGCCACTGCTGGACGCGGGGCTGACCACCATCACGTACTCGCTCGATCCGTCAGGCCAGACCACCTTGAACGTGCTGCCCGGCGGCAAGGTCGAGAACGGCGCGCCGCTGCTGGCGCGATACACCGCGGCCACCTGCGAGGCGCCCGACATGCGCATCTCGTCGGAGGAGTGCACCGTCGTCACCGCCACCTGCGACAGCTGCCGGTATTCGTCGCCCAGCACATCGATCACCACGCCGGCGGCGGCCACCGAATACGTCGCGAACAGCAGCACCCAGAAGTACCGCTTCATCCTGCCTGCCTGGAGGAGGTTCTTCATTGCCTTGCCCTCTGCTCGCCCATCAGCGAGTCGACCATTTCATTGATGACGTCCGCGCTCTGGCGCGGGATCGCGGCGTCGAAGACGAACCGCTCGAAATCCTGTGACGAGTCCCGCGAGCAGATCCCGCCGTTGGCGCAGTACTGGGTCATCAGCGCGCTCTGCGGACCGCAGTCCAGGCCGAGCCGGCACGCGGCCAGCTGCCAGGCCAGTTCGGAGAACTGCGTGCCGGCCACCTGGTCGGCCAGTGCCGCCTGCCCACTGGCGGCGATGCCCATGCCAGGCGACAGCGCCGAATACGCTTCCGGGTCGGCCGAACGCTGCACACGCTCGACCAGGTCGCGCTTGTACTCGGGCGTGTTCTTGACCGGCTGGCCCGTGGCCATCAGCGCCGCTTCCGCGGCCAGGCTGCCGGCATCGGCAGCCTCGATGCGCTTGAGCAGCACCATGCGCGGCGTCAGCTCGTCCTGCGGCACGAAGCGCGCGCAACGGCGCGCGACGCGCTCGCGCGAGGCGACCATCGCCGCCGAACCGCGCATCGCCATGTCCTGGATCACGCGCGTATCGCGGTCGTATGCGGCCGGCGCCATCGCGAAGCCGGAGCAGTAGTCGTACACGCGGCTGACCATCCAGATGGCATCGGCGTCGCGCTCGCGCACGCGCGTTTCCAGCGACTGCACGTAGGCGTAGAGGTCGTCGGATTCCTCGAACTGCACGCGCATCGGATGGCGTACCACCGTGCGGCGCGGCGTCGCCACGATGTCGCCGGACTGAGGGCGATCGACGGTATCGGCCGTGTCTTGCGACGGGAGTTCGGCCTGCACCACGGTGGCCAGGTTCACCGGCGCGTGCATCGCCGGCAGTCTGCCGTTGCGATACAGCGCCCAGCCGGCGAGCGAGGCCGCACCGAGCACCGCCGCGGCCGCCAACGCCAGTGCGCGCCCGCCCGGCCACGCCGGCGAGCGCCCCCTGATCCCGTTGTGCAGCGTGTTGGCCATATCCGGAGCGGGCACAAGTAGGCGGCCATTCTAGGGCGTTTCGGCCGGCTTCACGCCTGAATGCGCAGGCTTGCCGTGCTTTACGCCGAGGGCCGCGCGGCCCACCATGGCCGCCCCTCCGCCGCTGCGCACCGACCATGCCCTTCCTGGAACTCAGCCTGCCCTGCACGGAAGTCCAGCAGCCGCGCTACGAGCGCGCCCTGGAAAGCGTCGGCGCGCTGGCCGTGACGCTGGCCGACGCGCACGCCGACGCGCCCGACGAGCAGGCCATCTTCGAGCCCGGCGTGGGTGAGACGCCGCTGTGGAACGAACTGGTGCTGACCGCGCTGTTCGAGGCGGGCACGCCGCGCGAGTTGCTGCTGTACGCGCTGGCCGCGGCCGACGAGGATCTGGACTGGTCGCGCGCCACGTTCCGCGACGTCGAGGACCAGGACTGGGAACGCGCCTGGATGGACCAGTACGAGCCGCTGCAGTTCGGCCGCCGCACCTGGATCGTCCCGTGGAACCAGGAGCTGCCACCCGGAGCAGATGCCGACGATGCCGCCGTGGTGCGGCTGGACCCGGGCCTGGCGTTCGGTTCGGGCACGCACCCGACCACGGCGCTGTGCCTGCAGTGGCTGGACGGGCTGGCCGACGAAGGCGTACTGCGCGATGCGCGCGTGCTCGACTTCGGTTGCGGCTCGGGCATCCTCGCACTGGCCGCGCTGAAACTCGGTGCGGCGCAGGCAGTGGGCGTGGACAACGATCCGCAGGCGCTGACCGCCACCCTCGGCAATGCCGAGCGCAACGACGTCGCCGATCGTCTGCAGGCCTACGCGCCGGAAACCGAACCGGCCGACACCTATCCCGTCGTGGTCGCCAACATCCTGGCGTCGGCGCTGGTGTCGCTGGCCGACACGCTGGCCGCGCGCGTCGCGCCGGGCGGGCGCATCGCCATGTCGGGCATCCTGGCCGGCCAGGAGGACGAGGTCATCGCCCGCTATTCGGCCGATTTCGAATCGCTGCAGGCGCATCGCCTGGAGGACTGGATGCGCGTCACAGGCGTGCGTCGCCGCTGAGACCTTCCCCTGCCATGCGCGGCGGCCCTCATGCTTGAATAGCCGCCATGTTCGTTCCCTGCCCGCACTGCGGTTTCCTCGTCGCACTGATCGTCCGCCCGGACGGCGCCCCACAACGCTGCCCGCGCTGCGACGGACTCGTGCAGGCCGATGCAACTGCGCCGGGCGAATCGGCGGCGACGGAGGCGCCTGCGCCGGACGAAGGTTCCGCACAAGTCATCGAAGAAGAACCAGCCGTTTCAGTCGCCGATGCGGCCGAATCGGATGCTCAACCCGACGCAACCGCGCCGCCTGCGTCGTATGAGGAAGCCATCGCCGCAGTCTCGGCGACAGCTGCCGCACCGCGTGCGCGCCGCTCGCCACGCCCGCGACGCAGCGCGCCCAGCTTCGCGCGGCATGCGCCGGTCAGCGCGCCGACCCGCACCTCGTGGCGCTGGTATGCGGGCATTGCCGCGCTCGTATTGCTGCTGGTCTTGCAGCTGCTGCTCGCGCAACGACAGGAACTCGCCGCCGATGCACGCTGGCGACCGCTCGTCGCCGGACTGTGCGGCGTGCTGCGTTGCGAGGTTCCGGCATGGCGTGAGCCAACCGCGTTCACCATGCTCCAGCGCAGCGTGCGGCCCAAGCCGAACGCGAGCGGCGTGCTCGCCGTGGAAGCCAGCTTCCGCAACGATGCACGCTGGGCGCAGTCGTGGCCGCTGCTGGTGCTGAGCCTGTCCGACGTCGATGGCCGCCCGGTGGGACAACGCGCGTTCCGTCCCGAGGAGTATCGCCGCACGCATCGCGCCGGCGACGCGTTGCTGCCCGGCCAGAGCGCCACCGTCGCCTTCGAGGTCATCGAGCCGGCGCCGCGGATCGTGGCGTTTACCTTCGATTTCAGGTGAGCCCCGCATCACATTGTCGCTTGCGACGGGCGCGCGCTAGACTCCGCTTCCCGTCGGCCCGGCGCCCGGACGACGATGCAGAACCTGGGGATCCCGTTGAACGCCGCCGCCGCACCCGACCGAACCGACACCGCACGCACCGCACCCCGCGTGCCGCTGCGTGACCACGTCGCCACGTCGATCCGCCGCTACCTCGGCGACCTGGACGGCTGCGAGACCGAGAACCTCTACGAGATCGCGCTGCGCGAACTCGAAATCCCGCTGTTCGTGGAAGTCCTGCAGCACTGCGACGGCAACCAGAGCCGCGCCGCCGCCATGCTCGGCATCCATCGCGCCACATTGCGCAAGAAGCTGCGCGAGTACGGACTGGACTGAGGCGCTTCGCGCCTCCCTTCTCCCGCCGCTGCGCGGTGACCTCTCCCGCAAGGGGAGAGGTGGAATGAACGTGCAGGCGCAGCAGACGTGCCGGCGAGAGGTAACACCGCTGGCCGGCCGCGCCGACGTTCCGCACCAAGTCCTGTTGCTTTCCCTTCTCCTTGGCGGGGGGGCGAACCCAAACTCACCCACCCCCGCCAAGGCGCACCTCTCCCCTCGCGCGAGAGGTCGACGCGCGCAGCGCGTCGGGAGAGGGGCGGGCCCAGCGCGCCGCTATAATTCCCGGCTCCCCGCCGCTGCCCCTCCCGCCATGACGTCCCAGCTTCTGTCCGCGCCGCCGGTCAAGATCCGCCGCGCGCTGCTCTCCGTTTCCGACAAGACCGGCCTGATCGACCTGGCGCAGGCGCTGCACGCGCAGGGCGTCGAGCTGCTGTCCACCGGCGGCACCGCCCGCGCCATCCGCGACGCCGGCATGCCTGTGAAGGACGTCAGCGACGTCACCGGCTTTCCCGAGATGATGGACGGACGCGTCAAGACGCTGCATCCGATCGTGCACGGCGGTCTGCTCGGCCGCGCCGGCATCGACGACGAGGTGATGGCCCAGCACGGCATCGGTGCCATCGATCTGCTGGTGCTCAACCTGTATCCGTTCGAGAAGGTGTCGGTCGATCCCGCCAGCACGCTCGAGGACATCATCGAGAACATCGACATCGGTGGCCCCGCGATGCTGCGCTCGGCGGCGAAGAACTTCGCGCGTGTCGCGGTGGCGACCGACCCGGCGCAGTACGCCGGCATCGTCGAAGAACTGAAGGCCGGCGACGGCGCGCTCGGCGGCGCCACGCGCTTCGCGCTGTCGGTGGCGGCGTTCAACCGCGTCGCGCAGTACGACGCACGCATCAGCGATTACCTCTCGTCGATCAACGTCGAGGATGGCTCGCTCGCGCCGTTCTCCGCGCAGGCCAATGGCAGCTTCGTGAAGGTGATGGACTTGCGCTATGGCGAGAACCCGCACCAGCAAGCCGCGTTCTACCGCGACCTGTGGCCGGTGCCGGGTACGTTGGCGACGTTCACGCAGTTGCAGGGCAAGGAACTCAGCTACAACAACCTGGCCGATGCCGACGCCGCGTGGGAATGCGTGCGGCAGTTCGAGCGCCCGGCCTGCGTGATCGTCAAGCACGCCAACCCGTGCGGCGTGGCCGAGGGCGTGGCCTGCGGCGACGCGTACGAGCTGGCCTACGCCACCGACCCGACCTCCGCGTTCGGCGGCATCATCGCGTTCAACAGCAAGCTGGATGCGGGCACGGCGAAGGCGATCCTCGACCGCCAGTTCGTCGAGGTGCTGATCGCACCGGATTACGAGGAAGGCGCGCTCGACTACGCGAAGAAGAAGGCCAACGTGCGCGTGCTGCGCATCCCGCACGGCGACGGCCGCAACAACGTCGACGTGAAGCGCGTGGGTTCGGGCCTGCTGATGCAGACCGCCGACATCCGCGAGGTCACGCGCGAGGAGCTGAAGGTCGTCACGAAGATCGCACCGACCAAGGAACAGCTGGACGACCTGCTGTTCGCGTGGCGAGTGGCGAAGTTCGTGAAGTCCAACGCGATCGTCTATGCGAAGGACCACCGCACCATCGGCGTCGGCGCCGGCCAGATGAGCCGCGTGTATTCGGCGCGCATCGCCGGCATCAAGGCGACCGACGCCGGCCTGATCGTGCCGGGCTCGGTGATGGCCTCGGACGCGTTCTTCCCCTTCCGCGACGGCATCGACGCCGCGGCGGAAGCCGGCATCAAGGCCGTGATCCAGCCGGGCGGCTCGATGCGCGACAGCGAGGTGATCGCCGCGGCCGACGAGCACGGCCTGGCGATGGTCTTCACCGGCGTGCGGCATTTCCGGCACTGATCGGGAATCGGGAATCGGGAATCGGGAATCGGGAATCGGGAATCGGGAATCGAACGAGCGTTTCAGCTCCGTCATCCCGGCGAAAGCCGGGATCCAGGCCGCACGGCGCGGGCACGCCCTTACGGCCGACCCACACCATCGTCATTCCCGCGAAGGCGGGAATCCATGCGTGCATGCGTCACGTGTTACGTGTTACGTAGGCACGTAACATCGACCGGAACACGCCGAGGCGAAAGCAGGAACGTGAGCCGAGTGTATGCCACCCGCCTGGGCCGCCATCGAACCGGGCCGTGAGCGTACGGACAAATGGATTCCCGCTTTCGTGGGAATGACGACAGGGGCTCCCGCGCGGCCAGCATGCGGTCCACGTACCGCCCTGACCTCGCCATAACCGCCCTGCCTCCACACTGGCGCACACCACGGAGGCCTTATGTGGATTCGCACCGAAACGCAGGCCGACCACGCGGCCATCGATGAACTCCTCGGCGCCGCATTCGCCGGCATGCCTGGTGGCGGCCAGGTCGAGCGCCGCATCGCGTCCGCGCTGCGCGACGACGATGCGATGGGCCTGTGCCTGGTGGCCGACATCGATGGCCGGATCGCGGGTTGCGCGATGTTCTCGCCGGTGAGCATCGAGGACGGAGCACCGGACTGGTACGGTCTGGGGCCGGTCGCCGTGTCGCCGCAGGACCAGCGCCATGGCGTCGGCAGCGCGCTGATCCGCGCAGGGCTGGCCGAGCTCGCCGACCGCGGCGCTGCCGGCTGCGTGGTGCTGGGCGAACCGGAGTACTACGGCCGTTTCGGCTTCCGCAACGAACCGTCGCTACGGTATTCCGATGCGCCGGCGCAGTACTTCCAGGCGCTCGCGTTCAAGGACGGTCCGGCGAACGGCGAGGTGCGCTATCACGCTTCGTTCTCGCGGGCTGAGTAGCTGCCCCCAGTCGCGTGCCGTGAGCCGCTAAACTCGGCACTCCACCAGGGGGATCGACATGTTGCGAACTATGAAAGCCGCGGCACTCGCCGCGCTGCTGATGCTGTGCTGCGGTCAGGCTGTTGCGGCCGAGGGGCTCAAGGACGAGGAACAGGTCCTGGCCCTGACCAGGCGCATGATGGAAACCGCGATGACGCGCGAGCCGGACGCGGTCTTCGCGATGCTCAAGCCGCACTACCCAGTCGATCCGGCGGAGATTGACGCGCTGTCGAGCAACGCCCGCATGTACTGGGCCGCCATTACGACCCGCTTCGGCAAGCCACTCGCTTACGAACTGGTGCAGACCGAGCGTATCGGCAAGTCGTTCGTCCGCTACACGTTCCTGCAGAAGTTCGAGAAGCACGCCCTGCGCTGGACGTTCTCGTTCTACCGGCCGAAGGACAGCTGGCTGGCGAATACCTTCAAGTTCGACGACACCATCGAGCCGCTCTACCAGGCCGATTGACCGCAGACCGCCCGGCCTCCGCGCTCATCCGCGCGGTGGCTGCTCCTTCCAGATCTCATGATCCACGCCGTCGCCGAGTTCCGGGTATTGCGCGATGTGGAACGTCGGCGACCTGCCCTCGCCCAGCTGGCGGTCGTAGTCGCGCGTGAGCTTGATCACCACGCCTGACAGCATCACCAGCGCGACCAGGTTGATCGAGGCCATCAGCGCCATCGCCGCATCGGCCGCGTCCCACACCAGCTGCACCTTCGAGTAGACGCCCCAAACGATCACCAGCAGCGCGGCGATGCGCAGCACGAACAGGCTGCCACGGCCGCCGCCCAGGTAGATCAGGTTGCTCTCGGCGTACGAATAGTTGCCGATGATCGTGGTGAACGCGAAGAAGAACAGCGCGATGGCCACGAAGTACGTGCCCCAGCCGCCGAAGAACACGGTCATCGCGTTCTGCGTGATCTGCACGCCGTCGCCGCCCTGCCCCAGCACTCCCGACAGCAGGATGACGAAGCCCGTCGCGCTGCAGATCAGCAGCGTGTCGATGAACACGCCCAGCGACTGCACGAAGCCCTGGCTGGACGGATGGTGCGGAATAGGGGTAGCCGCCGCGGCGACGTTGGGCGCGCTGCCCATGCCGGCCTCGTTGGAATACAGGCCGCGCTTCACGCCCTGCAGCATCGCCACCGCGATCGCACCGAAGATGCCGCCGGCCGCCGCATCTAGGCCGAAGGCACTGCGCAGCACCAGCGTCAGCACGTCCGGCACCTGCGGCAGATGGGTCAGCACGACCCAGCCGGCCAGGCCCAGATAGCCCACCGACATGAACGGCACCACCCACTCGGCGAAACGCGCGATGGTGCGCAGCCCGCCGAAGATGATCACCGCCGTCAACAGCACCAGGGCTGTCGCGATCTGCGCCTGGCTGAAGCCGAACGCACTGCGCAACGACTGCGCCATCGCATTGGCGTGCACGCTGCTGAAGACCAGCCCGTAGGTGAGCAGCAGGCACAGCGCGAACGCCACACCCATCCACTTCTTCTTCAACCCGCGCGCCATGTAGTACGACGGGCCGCCGCGGTACTGGCCGTTCTCGTCGCGCACCTTGTACAGCTGCGCCAGCGCGCTCTCCGCGTAAGCCGTGGCCATGCCCAGCACCGCCGTGCACCACATCCAGAACAGCGCACCCGGGCCGCCCACGCTCAGCGCGATCGCGACGCCGGCCAGGTTGCCCGTACCCACGCGCGAGGCCAGTGAGGTGCACAGCGCCTGGAACGGCGAGATGCCCGCGCTGTCGCCATCGGTGCCACGGCTGATGACGTGCAGCATGTGCGGGAAACGCCGCACCTGCACGAAGCGCAGCCGCACCGTGAAGTACAGGCCCACCGCCAGCAGGCCATACACCAGCACGTAGTCCCACAGCACGCGGTTGATCAGGCCGATGACGGGCGACAACAACGTTTCGATCAGATGAAGGGCGGATTCCATCGGTGTTCCGGTGAGCGTGGTGCGGTCATCCCGCGCGGGCGGCATTCCGGCGCGAGGGCGCCGATGGTACCAGCCGGGTCGCGGCGCCCCGCCGGGGCCCGTAAAATCGGCAGCCCACGTGGGTACACAGCAGGAGCGCGCGCATGAAAGTCCTCGTCATCGGTTCCGGCGGTCGCGAGCACGCCCTGGCCTGGAAACTGGCCCAGTCGCCGCGCGTCAGCGAGGTGCTGGTCGCGCCCGGCAACGCCGGCACCGCCACCGAGGCCAAATGCCGCAACGTGGACGTGGCCGCTTCCGACATCGACGGGCTGCTCGCGCTGGTGGACCGCGAGGGCGTCAGCGTGACCGTGGTCGGCCCGGAGGGCCCGCTGGTCAACGGCGTGGTCGACCGCTTCCGCGAGAAGAACCACCGCATCTTCGGCCCCACCGCCGCCGCCGCGCAGCTGGAGGGCAGCAAGGCCTACGCCAAGGACTTCCTGGCGCGCCACGGCATTCCCACCGCGCACTACGCCGTGTTCACCGAGGCCGATGCCGCGCTGGAATACGTGCAGGACAAAGGCGCGCCCATCGTGATCAAGGCCGATGGCCTGGCCGCGGGCAAGGGCGTCATCGTCGCCATGACGCTGGCCGAGGCCGAAGCCGCCATCACCGACATGCTGTCCGACTACGCGTTCGGCGCCGCCGGCGCGCGCGTGGTGATCGAGGAGTTCCTCGAAGGCGAGGAGGCCAGCTTCATCTCGATGGTCGACGGCAGGACCGCGCTGCCCATGGCCACCAGCCAGGACCATAAGCGTGTCGGCGACCGCGACACCGGCCCCAACACCGGCGGCATGGGCGCGTATTCGCCTGCGCCCGTGGTCACGCCCGACGTGCACGCCCGCATCATGCGCGAGGTGGTGGAACCCACCGTGCGCGGCATGGAAGCCGACGGCATTCCGTTCACCGGCTTCCTCTACGCGGGCCTGATGATCGACCGGACCGGTGCGCCGAAGGTCATCGAATACAACGTGCGCTTCGGCGATCCGGAAACGCAGCCGGTGATGCTGCGCCTGCGTTCGGACCTGCTGGAGCTGGTCGAAGCCGCCATCGACGAACGCCTGGACAGGACCACCGCGCAATGGGATGCACGCCCATCGCTCGGCGTGGTGATGGCCGCCGAAGGCTATCCCGGTACGCCGCGCACCGGCGACGTCATCGGCAGCTGGGACGCACCCGAAGTCGACGACGTGAAGGTCTTCCACGCGGGCACGAAAATGGAAGGCGAACACGTCGTCACCGCCGGCGGCCGCGTACTGTGCGTATGCGCGCTGGGCGACAGCGTCGCCGACGCACAGCACAAGGCCTACGAGGCCGTGGCCGGCATCTCGTGGCACGGCGAGTTCCACCGCCACGACATCGGCTGGCGCGCGATCGAGCGCGAACGCGCCGAAGCGGGCGAGCCGGCGTAAGAGCACCTGTCGTTATGCCCCTCTCCCCATGGGAGAGGGGTTGGGGGTGAGGGTCGGAGAAGCGATGGCGCACAACCGCACTCCGACTGCACCACTATTCGGAATATCAACGACAAACTGCCGTCGCGGCGACGACGCCATCCTTCTGCCGATACGATGCTGAGCAGCACCGCATCGTCCGCCTCACTCTTCCTCCGGCGCAGGCGTCAGCTTCACCACCCACTCTTCCAGCTCCGCGATGACCGCCTCCAGCGCGTCGTAAAACTCCGCCTGCCGCGTCATCAGATCCTCGATCTTTCCGGCTTCCTTCAACTTCGCCAGCTCGCCGTCGAACAACAGCCACTGCGCCGTGAGGCGCTCGACATTGTTCTTCGCGTAATGCCGCATCTCCTTGAGCTGCGTGAGCGTGTCGTTGACATGATCCAGTGGCGTCTTGCTGTCCGCGGTCATGAAGCCCTCCAGTTGGACGAACCCGCCCGCAGGGTAGCCACGCCCGGGTGAACCCCTCGAAAAGCCGTGCCGGCAGGCGCTCCAGTGACCATGGACACGGGACGCATGGCCACGCGTGCCACGACACTGGCCGCACGCAGGCCATCCATGGGCACCATGAAGGCGCATCCCGACGTGAACACCGGAACGTTCCACCGCCTGCTGCACCGAATGGCATGCGCCGTGCTGCTCGGGCCGGTCGCGACCGTCGTCATCGCAGCCGAACCCGCCACGCTGCACGGCACGATGGCCAACGAACTGCGCGCGCAATCGCTGCAGGGCGCCGTCTGGTCCACGGTGAGCGACGACATCATCGCCATCGACGCTGCGGGCATCCGCGATGCACGCAGCCGCGCGCCAATGCAACCCGACGACCGCGTGCACGTCGGTTCGGTCGCCAAGACGCTGCTGGCCACCGGCGTGTTGCGTCTGGTCACTCAGGGCAGGCTTTCGCTGGATGCGCCGGTGGCACCGTTGTTGCCGCAGATCGAGTTCGACAACCCGTGGGCATCCACGGACCCGATCCGCCTCCGTCATCTGCTCGATCACACCGCGGGCCTGGACGACGCACGTCTCTCGCAGGTCTTCAGTCTCCAGGCACGCGCCGATGCGCCATTGGCCGATGCCTTCGTCGGTCGCGGCCCCTTGCGCGTGCGCAGCCGTCCGGGCACGCGGCACTCGTATTCCAACACCGGCTACACGCTGCTTGGCATGGTCATCGAGTCCGTGACTGGCACTCGTTACGAGCGCTACCTCGACCGCAACCTCCTGCAGCCGTTGCAGATGCACGACAGCACCTTCGCCTTCACCACGCAGGCCGGACCGTACGCCGACGCGCGGCTGGCGATGGGACATTTCGAGGAGCGTGTCACGCAGGCCGCCGTGCCGTCGTACGTGCGACCGGCGGGTCAGTTCACCACCACCGCCGGCGACATGGGCCGCTTCGTCCGCTTCCTGATGAGCGACGGCCGTATCGGCGGGGCGCCGTTCATCGATGCCGCGTTGCTGCGTGCAATGGGCGAACCCACCGGAACCGAAGCCGCGGCCGCCGGCCTGCGCGTCGGCAACGGCCTGGGCCTGTTCACCCGCGACCGTCATGGCGCGGTGGGCAAATGCCACGGCGGCAGCACCGTCGGTTACCGCGCGATGTTCTGCCTGTTTCCTCAGCAGCGCCGCGCATTCTTCGTCTCGATCAACGCCGATCTTGAAGGCGCCGACTACGGCCGCATCGACCGCCACCTGATCGACGCCTTGCAACTTCCGCCTGCGGTTGAACAACCGCCCACTCCCACCACGGTCGACACTGCGGACTGGGAAGGCATCTATATTCCCGCACCGAACCGCTTCGCCAGTTTCGGCTGGATGGACACCACTCTGAACTTCGTCCGCATGCGCCGCGAGGGCGACGTGCTTCGCTTCACGCCCTTCCAGTCCGACGAGCTCCTGCTGCGGCCCGTGGGTGGCGCCTTGCTGCGCGCACCGGACCGGGTCATCGCATCGCATGCGCTGATCAGCACGAGCGACGGCGAGCGCGTCATCAGCAGCGGCACGCAAAGCTATCAGCGGACGTCGCTTTCGTACCTCGTGATGCTGTGGGCCAGCCTTGCTGCCGGACTGCTCGGCACGTTGTGGTTGTTGGTGTCGGGTGCACTCGCCCTGCTCATGCCGCGACGCACGCCGAACCGGACGGTCCTGATCCCGTTCGCCGGCGTGCTCGCACTGGTGTTGCCCCTTCCATTCTTCCTCCGCCAATCTTTCCTGCAGCTGGGCGACCTCACGATCGCGAGCGGCCTGCTGGCCGCCGTCACCGCACTGCTGCCGCTGACGATGCTCGCCGGTCTGTTCCTGCACCTGCGCCGTCGTCCGTGGCCGCTGCGCAAACGTGTCGATGTCGTCGCGATGCTGGCGGTGTTGCAGTGGACCGTCATGCTCGCAGCGTGTGGGCTGCTGCCGCTTCGGCTGTGGGCGTGAAGGCGACCACTCGACCCACTTGCTCCCAGCCCTAACCATCGCCAGGATCGACGGCATCGACTTCCGTCGTCCTCCAACAACGACGAATGGCGTCAGTTCGCGTTGGTTCGCTCGCCATTCGCTGGCTCAACCAACGATGCATGCAGCATTGCACTTCCGGAGTAACGCGATGAACTGGCTTAACGCAGTTCTCATGGTGATCATGGCGGGTGCCTTGAGTGGCTGTATCACGTCGGGACTGGCACTGAACGCCGCACTCGACTGTGCCCGCGAACCCGAGCCCGTTCCTGTCCAGCGCCGCGTGGAGCTTCCTCTGCGCCTGCGGGTTGACGTCCGGGGCCAGGAACGGTTGATCGAGGACGTGCAGGTGTGCGAGTACGCCAGAAGCGAGTGCGTGGCGGGGGTCAAGCAGCCGGTCTGGAAGGAGTCCTTCGCAAGTGGCAACGCAACCGTCATCGTTGACCGGCTGGATTCCGGTGCGTACTACGAGTTCCAGGTATGCGACTGCAGCCTCCAGGTGGAGGGCATTCAATGCTCGCTGAACTCCGCTGGGGAAAGGCGGATACGCCTCAGGCAAACCAGTCATTCTCTGGAGATGGCCGCGACGGTGTCAGGCGTGCATGGCATCCGGATCCTGGAATTTGACCAACCGCTGCCGGCTCGCGATCAATAAACAAGCCTTCCGGGTCGGTGCGGCACCCGCCCGTGGATACCGACATCACATGACCATCAGCACCAGGCAACTCGTCGCATACGCCCACGTGGCCGATGTGGAACGGAGCATCCGGTTCTACGCCGATCTCGGATTCAGCGTCGCCGACCGTGTGGCCCCGGAAGGCAGCACGACACCCGTCTGGGCATGGCTCGAAAGCGGACAGGCGAACCTGATGGTGGGATTGGCTTCGGAACCGGTGGATCCCACCCGGCAGGCCGTGCTGTTCTACCTGTATTACGACGACATCAGGCAAACCCATGCCGCGCTGAAGGCACTCGGCCACGATCCGGGTGAGATCCGGTTTCCTTTCTACATGCCGGGCGGCGAGTTCCGGGTGCACGATCCCGATGGCTACGTCCTGATGCTGGCGCAGAGCTAGCCCCGCGGATTCCCGCAATTCCTTCAATGCCGCCGACAGGATCGGCGGCTGCCTTCGCGGCTGCCGGCCACCACCCCATTCACAGTCGCGGCGCGCCTGCGCATGGACGCGGGCTTCACGCGCAACAGCGAATCGCAGGAACACACTGGATGTCCTTCGTGGGGGAGAAACCCGATGAACGACAGCGCGCCCGCGTCGGATCATGTCGTGCAGCAGATGCTGTGGATGTTCGCGAGCCGCTCGAACGAGTATGCGGTGCTGCTGATGGATGGCTCGGGCAACATCGCCTGGGCCAACGCGGGAGCCGGGACCATCCTCGGCATCCCCCTCTACGAACTGGCAGGCAACCAGATTGCACGCTTCTTCACCCGTGAGGACGTTCGCAACGGCATCCCGGAACACGAACTGGAAGAGGCGCGCCAGCGGGGCACGTCCGGCAACGATCGCTGGATGGCCCGCGCCGACCGCTCGCGTTTCTGGGCGTCCGGACTGACCATCTGCCTGGACGGCGAGGTGGAAGGCTTCAGCTTCCTCAAGATTTTCCGCGACCTGACCGACGTGAAGATGCAGCTGGAGACCGCCCTGAAGCGGTGCAACTCCGCGACGCAGGCCAACGAGGGATTGACCGCCGCCATAGCGCTGCTCGCCCACGAATTGCGCAATCCGTTGTCGGGCATCGGCCTCGCGGCAAACCTCCTTTCACGGCGAGTGCTGGATCCGGCGCTTGTTCCGCAGATCGAGATGATCTCGCGCAACGTCAACATGGCCGCCCGACTGATCGACGACCTGATGCAGCACAGCAAGGTGACGTCGCGCAGTTTCAGCCTCGACCGCAGCGACTGCAGCCTGCGCGACCTGCTGGAGGCCTCGACGCGCATCGCGCTGCGCCAGATGGACCAGGAATCCCGTGAAGTCCCGGTCCTGGTTCCGTCCGGCGACATCGACATGCACATCGACTGCATGCGCATGCAGCAGGTGTTCGTGAACCTGATCGCCAATGCGCTGCGCTATACGCCGCCGCCCGGCGGAATCTGGGTCACCGGCACGTACATCGGGTCGGACGTCATCGTGCGCGTATCCGACGAAGGCGTCGGCATCGAGGCGGAACAGCTGGAGAAGATCTTCGAGCTGTTCACGCTGCCGCACCTGGAGGGATCGAAGCTTGGCCTCGGCCTCGGTCTGGCGCTGGTGAAGAAAATCGTGGAGTTGCACTCGGGCAGCGTGCAGGCGCGGAGCGAAGGACCGGGCAAAGGCAGCCAGTTCATCGTGCGCTTTCCCGCGCGCGAATAGCGTACGTCGCCCGGCGGGTCTTCCTGACGATCAGTCGCTTTCGGTGAGCTCGCGCAATGTTTCGATTCGCTGTCTCACGCGGCGCTCTTCGGCTTTCCACACTTCGACATTGGGATCGTCGCTGTCGTGCAGCTCCAGCATCATCAGGAGCAGGCGATGCCTTTCGTGCATCGCGCGCAGCGCCGCCCACAGCGCTTCATCCGCATGGCTGGCCTGGCAATGATCCAGCGTGGAGATCGAGTAAGCGTGTCCCGTATGACAACGGAAGCGCCTGGGACGAGTGTCGTCTATCGCCCACAGCACGCCTCCGCACTCGGGGCATGAAAGCTCCGATCTGCTGCCAATCCCGTCGAGCGCCTGCATGGCATCGCGCCCGTCCGTGCCGAGTACCTGCTCCTGCCGGCTGGTCATGGAAACTCCTGCATGCGTAGTGACGGGTTCGCGTACCAGTTCCTGGAGCACCCGCGCCAGATCTTCGCCTTTCGCGACCCGGTCCACGTCCACGAACCTCATCGCGCTCGCCGGCATGCTGGCTTCTCCGGCATCGTCCGGGTCCTGCACGACCGCGAGTCCACCCGCCGCCTTGATGGCCTGCAGGCCCGCCGTCCCGTCATCGAGCCGGCCACTCAGTACGACGCCGATGACACGAGGCCCGTATGCGATGGCGGCCGATCTGAACAACGGGTCGATCGCCGGACGCGCGAAGTTCTCTTTCGGCCCGGTCGTCAGCCGGATCTCGTCATCAACCACCAGCATGTGGTGATCGGGTGGCGCCACCAGAATGGTGCCGCGCTCGATGCGATGCCCGGATCGGGGGTGCAACACCTTGTTCGATCCGACGCGGCCCAGCAGTTCCGGAAGCACGCTGACGTGATGCCCGATGTGCTGCACCACGAGTACAGGAGGAAAGCCTCCGGGCAAGGCCGCGGCAAGCTGCATCAGCACGCGCAGGCTGCCCGCGGACGCTCCCACCACGACCACGTCACGATGAATGCCGGATTGGGTGTCCAAGGCCGTGCCTCAAACGTGGGCCCCGAGTATCCACTCGCGCACGTGAGTGCCCGATAACGGAGACAGCACGGTGACACGCGGAACGTGCGAGCGTTCGTTGAGGCGATCCTGCGCGTCTTCCCGCCTTCGACGCGGCGGATGGCACGTTGCTTGCGCGACGACGCAAGCCTCGCTTCATCGAGGCATGAGATTGCGCATCTCACTCGCAGCGCGGCGGCCAGCCGAGATCGGCGTTCTTCTCCAGGTCGATGACGAACCACTCGCCCGAATGCTTGCCGTTGTCGCCCTGTGCGAACAGCAGGCGGCGCCCGTCGGGCGAGAGCAGCGGCCCCACCTGGAACACGTCCGTCCGCGCCGGCACGCGACCGCGTTCGCGCCATGTCTTGCCGTCGCGCTCGTAGACATACAGATGGGAGGTGGTCCCGCGGTTGGCCACGGTCACCATCACGTTACCGTCGCGCGAGAGTTCCGCTTCGTACTCGTTCGCGCTGGTGCTGATGGGCGCGCCGACGTTCTCCACACGCCAGCGCCCGTCCGCGTCCGGCGTGGCGAGATAGATGTCGCCCTGGCCCATTCCGCCAGGCCGGCTGGAACCGAACAGCAAGCGACCGTCCGGCTGCGGCTGCGGCCGCGGCAACAGCTGCGATTGCTTCGAGTTGACCGGTTCCGGCAGACGCTCGGGCTCGCCCCATGCACCGATACCGTCGCGCTGCACGCGCCAGATGTCGAGGCGTTCCCCCTCGGGATCGGCGCGAGCCGAAACGTAGTACAGCCAACGACCGTCCGCGGACAGTGCCGGATCCGCTTCAGACACACCCGGCTTCGCGAACGACGGCGGTGTCGGCTTCGTCCAGCGCCCCTCGACGCAACGCGATGTCAGCAGGCGATAGCGCCCGAACCCGCGATCGGCGCGGAAGAAGTACACCTCGCTTCCGTCCTGCGAGAACGTCGGGGAAGACTCGTACTCGTCCGTGGAGAACGCTTCGGGCGTCACGCGAACGGCCGCAGGGGTCTCGATCACGTCGGAGCGGCAACCGGCGGCGCATGCGAGCGAGAGCCACGCCGTGGCAACCACTGCGCGAGTGGAAAGCCTGGAGATCATCCTGGACTCCTTCGCCATGGGATGGCTGTTTATATCGACTGCCTGATGCCCGGCAGAAGTGCCAATCGTGCGCCGCGCCGTCGAGCCACTACCGGCTCCGTTGCGGTCCATGGCTCTGCGCAGCGACCGGCTATCAACTTCGCGGCGCACCGAACACGAATCAGCTGGACGACGCGGCACTGAACACGGCCAGCTGCGCGGCAAAGGCGCGCCTGTAGGCGGGACGAGCCTCCGCGCGAGCGACATAGGACGAAAGGCCCGGGAACTCGTCAAGGATGCCCGACGGCCTCAGCCTGAGCAGCACCGACGCCATCATCAGGTCGCCTACGCTGAACGCACCATCCAGCCACTCGGCATCGCCGAGGTGGGCCGAGAGCTGGTCGAGCCGGTCGCGCACCCGATCCTGCACCAGCGGCAGGCGCTCGCTGCTCCATGGTTTGTCGCGCTCCAGGATGCGGGCGGTCACGAGTTCGAGAATGGGTGGCTCGACGGTGTTGAGCGCGGCAAACATCCACGTGATCGCACGTGCACGGGCATCGTCATCGCCCGGCAACAAGGCCTCATGACGCTCGGCGATGTGGAAGACGATCGACCCTGTTTCGAACAGCGTGAGGTCGCCTTCCTCGTACGTCGGGATCTGGCCGAATGGGTGCAGCGCCAGGTGCGCAGGCTCCTTCATCGCCTTGAACGACAGCAGGCGCACGTTGTAAGGCTGGCCCGCCTCTTCCAGCGCCCAGCGCACGCGCATGTCACGCGCCAGGCCCTGCCCCCGGTCGGGCGAGCATTCGAAGGCGGTAATGGTGGGCGTCGCTCGAAAAGTACGGCGGGGCATGCGGTCACTGCGCATGAAGGCTCTCCAGGTCGGATCCGGTCGGTTTGCCATTACGACGAACGACGGGCGCGGGAATCGACAGTCTGCAGACGTGTCTGCGCGCGACAGCCAGCGCCCGCACGACGCCGGAAAACGCAGCCCGACGATGGCCGTCCCGCTTCGCGTGGTGCCCATGCTGACGGGCCCGGCGCTCGGACATTCAGCAGCGCCGAGGACTACCGCACCGGCTGGATGACGGGGGCGTGCTGCGCCATCAGGTCGACGATCCAGTCGATGAACACACGAAGCTTGCGGCTGACGTGGCGACTCGGCGGGAAGGCCACGTACAGCGGCATCGGTTCCAGCTTCCAGTCCTCGAACAGCGGCACCAGTTCGCCGCGCGCAAGCGGTGCACGCGCCATGTAGTGCGGCAACCACAGCACGCCCAATCCGGCGATGCCGGCCCCCAGATACGCGTTGCCGTCATCCACCGACAGCACATGGCGTCCATGCACGCGCAGTGCTTCGTCGCCACGTTTCATCGCCAGCGCCAGCGGCATGCCGGTGCGCGAGCCGCGATAACCGACGATGCGGTGATGGCTGTCTTCCAGTTCCTGAGGATGCGCAGGCGCGCCCGCACGTGCGAGGTACTCCGGCGAGGCGTACACGCCCAGCGGCAAGTCCGCCACATGGCGCGCGCGCAGCGACGATTCGGTGAGCTCACCGCCGCGCACCACGCAGTCCACGTTCTCGTCGATCAGATCCACCTTGCGGTCGCTGGCGCCCAGGTCCAGTTGCAGGTCGGGATAACGCGCATGGAACGCAGGCAGCGCCGGCACCACGATCAGGCTGGCCAACGGTGCGGGCACGTCCACGCGCAGACGTCCACGCGGCGCTTCGGACGCTGCCGACAGGCTGGTCTCGGCATCGTCGAGCTCGGCCAGCAGACGAACGACGCGCTCGTAGTACGCGGCACCATCGGCGGTGACGTTGACCTTGCGCGTGGTGCGGTGGAGCAGCTTCACGCGAAGGTGCGCTTCCAGCTGCTGCACCAGCTGCGTCACCCGTGTCTTGCTGGCCTGCAGCGTCTCGGCCGCCTTGGTGAAACTGCCCGTCTCCACCACGCGGACGAAGGCCTGCATCGCGTCGATACGGTCCACGTGATCTCCAGGGAACGGGATTGTCCGGATTCTACAAACAGTGATCCCGGAATCCGTGTGTTTATCCCCGCCACGACGGCTCCCTAGAGTGACGGTCATGCGCCGCGCGACGCATATCGACACGTCGCACGGCTCCCCTCACACCATGACTGGAGAATCCCATGGCTAAGCGCGACGCCGTATTTCCTGCCAGCCGGCATGAGCTGTACGCCAAGCACAACTATTCCGCGGCAATCCGATCGGGCGATCTGCTGTTCGTCTCCGGCCAGGTCGGAAGCCGCAGCGACGGCTCGCCGGAACCTGACTTCGAGGCCCAGGTCCGTCTCGCCTTCGCCAACCTCCAGGCGACCCTGCAGGCGGGCGGCTGCGGACTGGACGACATCGTCGACGTGACGACCTTCCATACCGATCCCGAGGACCAGTTCGACACGATCATGGCGATCAAGAGCGAAGTCTTCCCGCAGGCGCCCTATCCCAACTGGACCGCCGTCGGCGTGAACTGGCTTGCGGGTTTCGATTTCGAGATCAAGGTGATCGCGCGGATTCCGGGGTGAGCGCGAGTGCTGCCGATGGCAGACACGTACGCTGCGTGCCGGTTGGCGACCACTCGTACGACGCATGGGCTATCTGAACGCGGCTTGTGTTCATCGCGATTCAGCCACGTCACCGCCTGCACACAGCACCGGGCGAACACTCGTGCAACCTTTTCACGGCGCAGGCTGGTCTGCTGGCGGCTGCGCAGCGAGGGAAGCCGTGAGCAACCTGGCGCACTTCCGTTCGAACGTCCATGTGGGACTGCTGACCGCAACCCTGGCCTGGGCCTCAGCATCGCCGGCGCAAACGCCGGCACCGCCGATGAACCGGCTGTCGGTCGAGCCGCGGGTCCCGCGGCTGGGTATCACGCCATGCGTGGTGGAGCTGTTCAAGGACGTGGACACCGGCTGGTACGGCGAGCCGATGTTCGAACCCGAGTTCGAATACGCACCGCCACCCGGTTGTCCAGGACCGTGGGCCAAGGTGATCTTCAGTGTCGAACTCAGTGGGCCCGGTACGACGGGCATCGCCAACGTTACGTTCGCCCTTGGCGACGAGCGCCGCAACGACCAGATCGCCACCACGTTGCTGACGGCCGGCGCGCAATACAACGCCGGACAAGCAACGTGGCGGGTCGAACGCGATATCACCGAGTACTCCGCGCTGCTGAGCCAGGCACGTCCCGGCTTCGCGCGCGACACCGACTACTACCTCCGCGATCCTTACTGGGGCGACAGCCCGCGTGCCAGCGGCCGGATGATCTTCTACCCCGCCACGCCTGCGCTGCCTGCACCCGAAGTGCCCGACGTCATCGTGCCCATCGCGCCGACCTCCCCCAACGTGATTTCGTTGCCGCGGAACATCGAGCGCGCGTACCTGGACGTCTACTCCCAGCTGACCTACTTCTGGTTCAGCTGCGTCCCCGCGGACGCCGTCGCCAGCTGGCCTCTGCTGGGGCAGACGCCGCTCGCCATGGGTGACCGGCGGCCTCAGGCGGGCGATACCGAAGGGCAGGGCTGCACCGGCAGCAACTACCGCGACGTGGTCGTGCGCATCGATGGCACCGCCGTGGGCACTGCACCGCTGTATCCCTGGCTCAACAGCGACCTCAACCTGGACTTCGAGCGCAGCGTCGACGTGCCGGTGCCGACGCCGCAGTCTCTCAACCTGATGCCGTTCCGGATCGACCTCAGTCCATACGCGGCACTGCTCAGCGACGGCCAGGAGCACACGATCCAGATTCTGTACGCGCGTGTCGAAGATGAGCAGCGCTGGTTCTTCGCCAAATCGCAGCTGTTGCTCTACCTGGACAGGGGAACCACGCAGATCACGGGCGGCGTTACGCGCAACACGCTCGACGGCACACCGCTGACAGCGACCATCACGCGCAACGACTGGACGACCGACGGCACCCTCCTGACTGGTGATGTCGATCGGCAGTATCGGCGCCAGTACGAGGTAGCCGGATACGTCAATACCTCGCGCGGCCGCGTCGATACGTCGGTCAGGCAGGAGCACACGTTCGCCAGCACCCAGTGGGTGAGCCTGCTGGGCTACGAGGCGCCCGCGGACCACGACTATGCGCAGGTCGTCGAGATCGCCAGTGTCACCGAGCGCACCACGCTTCGGCAGCGTGGCGCGACCGTACTCGCGTACGACCGCATAAGGCATCACTACCCACTGCGCATCATCTACACGGCAGGAGGCGGAACGATTGCCGGTGTTGCGACGCTTAACCACGCAAGTGCGTACGTCGAACAGGGTCACCACCAGCAGGGGTCGCACACACGCCCCGCAGGATCGTACGCGGACCGCGTCTACGCCAACTTCGTCGGCAGTCGCAGCTTCAATGCCGTGCAGGGAACCTACACCGGCTGGCGAGGCGCGCGCAGTCACTACTTCCACGACAACGCAGGCAGCTGCTTCCGCGAGCGCGTGACCTGGTTGCGCGAGAACGTCACGGAGCACACCCAGGGCGTCGGCTGCCCCAACGGAATCAACCGCGTTCGCGGCTTTGCCCATCCGGACGGTTCTCCCGATAACCTGGGATGGCTGCGCTGACTATCCAGTTGGCGCGCGGTGCCTACGCTGAATGGCCAAAGCGAATCAGATCCGCGGACAACAGCCAGCGTAGGTCCGGGTAAGCGAAGCGTACCCGGGATTCTTTGATTCAGGCACGCTCGCCCAGGCGCGGCCTTCGGCCTTCTCCGTCCGACCACATGATCATGTCGTCGAGCATCCGCGCCTGGCTGGCACGTGGCATCTGCGGGCGAGCGCGCCACGACGGTGCTAATGTCCGCTTCCGACCCATAGCGGACATCAGATTGAGGAGGCACATGGACCTGGGAAGCCGAATCCTCAAGGTCAACCACGCAGGCGAGTTCGGTGCCATCTCGATCTATACAGGCCAGATTGTCGTGGCGAG